>CAYNUX010000201.1:0-7181 GCA_964400115.1 uncultured Cytophagia bacterium | reverse complement strand
GGGAAACATTTTTTTATCTTTGTAACGTTTTGGATCTTGAATGGATTCATTTACCTGCACACGGTCTGTTTCAGGATCCTTTTGAATGGGGGTTTGAAACTTTGCATAAAACCTGTCCAAACGCGTTGCTGACACCGGCGATGTAAAAAAGCTGATCAAAAACATCAGCAGAAACGGCATGATTATATCGATGGCATAGGAAAGGGTCATGAGTCCGGAATGAGATAAGGATCGGAGATCACTACCCAAAAGATGCAAAAGCAGCAAGTTGGGGTTGATTTTCCCCTCTCCGCGTAACTGCGTGCCCTCGGGAGACTCTTTTTCAATGATCTTTTCAAACAGTACCGGTACCGGTGGCAATACATGCTCCTTGGTCACCACATCGCCTACCTGATCTGCCAACCCCAGTTCTACATCCTGCTCTGTCGCTCCCGCACTGACGATAACCGTTTGTTTCTCTGTATAGATAAGCAATGATTTGTTTTCAGATATGGCATTGATCTGTGGCAGCAAGGCCGGTAAAATGATGATCATAAGTCCGGAATAGATCACGGCCGTCAGGGCCGCTGATTTGCTGACGCGTCGCCACAGAATACTCAACCAAAAGACAGAACCGAATATAATGGGCAGCTGCCAGATATATTTGATGAGGCTCAGCACATTATTGAAATAGAGAGCCAGCGCGATCGCTCCGATGATCATGCCGACGGAAACGAGCCGGCCGACAGCGACATAATGCTTTTCCGGCTTTTGGGGACGCAAGGGCCGATAGAGATTCTTGGTAAAAAGAGCTGAACCGGAAATCATAAAAGCATCGGCGCTGGACATTGCTGCAGCCAACAAGCAGGCAATCATCAGTCCCACAAACCCCGGCCCCAAGAGTTGACTGGTGGCATATCCCCAAATCATATCCGGGTCACCTACGACCTTGCCATAAAGTGCAAAGGCCAGGACTCCGGTAAAAGCCCACAGAATCGTTACAAACCGCTTGAGGAAATTACCAAAAACCAACCCAATGCGGGCAGAAAGTTCGTCTTTGGCTCCGCCTCCGCCGATGGCAAAGATATGGGGTTGTGCAGCGACACCCACCAGGTTCATGACAATAAGAGCAATGATATAATGCCAGGTGTACTCGCTCGTTGCTGCAGAGCCAATGATATTGAACATATAATCGGGGGTCTTTGCATGCAGACCAGAGAACCACCCGATTTCACTCAACCCTGCGGGTAAAAGAATAACAGAAAGCACAATGATCAAAATCCCCTGCAGCGTATCGGTCCATGCAGCCGCAAACAGTCCCCCCAGAACCCCATAGATAATGACGATCAGGGCGATGACAGGTATCGAGGCACTGGAGGTAATATGAGAATAAAACGCCTTGATCTCACCGCGCTTGACCTGGCCGGACAACTCGTTGAGGCGTTGCCGTTCATCAGATTCAAGCACCTGCTGACGATCCAATAGCGATTTGTATTCCTGATACAGGTCAGCTTTTTGTTTTTCCACCTGGGTATATTCAGATTCCGGTTTTACCGTAACAATTTCCACGGTTTTTCCGATTGCGGTAAAACCGATAGCAATGTAAAACATGAACCACAACAAACCAAAAAAGACATACAGATTGGTGAGCCAGGCACTGTTGAACCGTTCATCGAAATAATCCCCGCCGGTCAGGACTCTTAACCGGCGATACCAGGGCGCCAGGATCCAGTAAAAGGGGGTGACAAACAGCCACAAGAGCTGAACCCAAATTCCGGACATCCCGGCCCGATAGGTCTCACGTGAAGCGGTGATCGCCGTATCGGAACTCGTGCCTGCCCCAAAGGCGAGAAAAATCGATACCAGCTTGCCAAATTTGCGTCCACCCAGGAAAAAATCTTCTTCGTCTTTGATTTTTTTATTGGCGACATATCCAATGGCGACAATAGCACAAAAATAGACGAGGATGGTCAGGAGATCCAGGAGATGCAATCCGAGCATATAAAAACTCCTTGTTCCGGTTTATTCAGTGGATGCCAGTTTTTTCAGGGATTCGTACACGCTTTTTTGTTCAATAAAAGTCGGACAATAAGTGGTGACGATCAACTTTGATCCTGGTGACCATAATGTTTTCGCCTGATTTACTATCGTCTCCTCATCGCCGACAATCCGGGCATTCACAATCACGTCAGTGTCGGCAAAGGCAGTTTCAAAGGGTTCGACAGGATTTGCATCGGGATCCGTCTCTGGCGAAAATGCACCATCGACCATAAGCAAGTTGGAAATCGTTTTAACGGCTTTGACTTTATTTGACCAGTTGCCGCATGAATGAAAAACAGCCCCTCCAAAAGCGTTTCCGAGTTTTTCCTGGCAAGGGACTTCGAATGTCTTAAAGAGCTCATCAGAGATGGTGAGCATGACATCCGTACTCATGCCAATCCCCTCAAAACACCGCGCACTGGGAAATCCATGCCCCGGCATCACCAGGGCATCGCCGATGAGTTCTTTTTGTTTGTTGGAAAAGTCAATGGTCAGATCGGTAATCAGAGACAAGAGTTTTTTCATTCCCTCGGGATTATCAACCAATTCCATGTAAAAACTGTTGGTTTCGATCAAAAAAGAGGCCGCATTGAGCGCGGATTGGGTATCGGTCATGGACATGGGAATCTTGCCCCGGGTTTGCTCGAGAAAGGTTTCAATCATATCCAGGGTATGACGGCCGATTTCGGTTTGGTCGATGGGCACGATCTCCTGTTGCAGAGCTTGATCCACCGATTTAAAAGGCGCGGCAATCGCAGGAGCACTGTCATCCTCCCAGACATAGGTCGCGCCGAATGCACTGGCGGCGATGCCAATGCCATACCAGGGCTCTAAAAAGTTGGGGATATCTGCCTCAAAATCCATGCTCGCCTGAAGACCTGCCAATTGCAGGGCGAGTGAATGTTTCATATCTTTACATCCGCCGGAAAACACCTGAGGGACTCTAAATCGTCGGTAAACCGCCAACCCGTGGGAGGCCTGCCAAAAAGCATCGGATTTTTCCAGCAGGTCGGCCTCATAATCGACATAGCGGTCAATGTCGAATTTTTTGGGATCCAGGGGCGCGACCACAGTGCCCTGCGAGTCTGTCGAACGGGTATCAAAACGTTTTTCTGCCATGAGATAAATAATTCCTCTTGTATGCATTTATAAAAACATAAGCACTAGTTGTGGGTGATACGATTATAATCTTCCCAATGAGACCTCATAATATAAAGCTTTTTATGCAAGTGATCAATCATATTGGGAGGTAATAACCGATGATATTCCTCATCAGGCTGGTTAGCCCGGTCCAATATGGGCTGGTTCCTCTCTTCTGTTTGCAACAGTCCGATGAGCGCTGTTATTGTATCGATTTCTTCCCGGGCTATGGACAGAAGCTGCTGTCGCGTCCACAGGTCTGCCGGTCGCAGGAAAGGATAGGGTGGATTCATTTCCGGTTTCGTATCGGCCTTTTTCAAGCGGTCCAAATGAACCTGATATGCCATGGCATGGTCTACATTTTCAATTAAATGACTAAACACTTTAAGACGTTGCCTCAGGAGCCGAAATTGCTCATCATTAGTTTTTGAATAAAGTTTGTCGGCCAATCTTCTGGCATTGCGCACATTTGACTTTATCCGATGCAACATACGAGATACCAGCCGATAACCATTAAATCCATCAATAAACCGGCTGGCCTGTAAATCCATCAAATCATTGGCATGAGCTTCGGTGCGGGACTGAAACTGAAATCGTCGATAATAATCCTTTTCCTCGTCGGTCAATTCTTCAGGGAATGGAACAAACGGTCGAGTCAGCCATCGTTGATGCACGCAGCCCAAAATGAATACGGTGCCACCGGCACTCAAATAATAGCTCAGATCCTCTGCATCCTTCAAAGACCTCCAAAGCTCCACAAGCATAGCAGCATTTTCCACTCCTACGCGATTTTGGGCAATTTCGTGCAAAAAATTCAGTCTATCCGTCAAAGTAGAGGTAGGCTGGGTGCTAAATTTTTCATATATTTGCAAATAGAGATCTTTATTGAACCGGTCCCCAATGGCAATAAACAATCGTTTTGCATCGCTATCAGTTGCTTTTTGCAATTCTTCCAAAAATGTAACCGGCCAAGGTATTCCCGGCACCGGAGCAAAGGCGCGTCGATAATAGAGTAACGAACCCACCTCTGCTTTAAAGCGGCGTGCATCAGGTCCTTCCCGGTTATCGATGGCCATACCTGGATCGAGATATTTTGCAATTCGTTGTTCATCATCCTTGGCATTATAGATATGTACATCCAGATCAGAGTCTTGTGAAAACGCCCCATTTTGCAAAGCTGACAAAAATTCGAAAATGCGCTGTTCCATGGCCATGGATCGATAGAGTGAATTGCCGTTAGCCCCCGCATACAGTGCCGGACTCCATTCGATTCCGGCACCCGAATCATTGGTTCGCATTTCCAATATATCGATTTCAGGACAATCCTTCAAAAGGGTTTCGATCGCTTGTGTGTAAAATTGTAGAACTTGCGGATGCGACATGGAAGGCGCAAAACGCGAAACCCGTGCACGCATGGGATTGTCCACTTGAGGCCCAAGCCATTCAGGGTGTTCAATAAAGACCGAGTCAGGTAACATTTGCGGTTCAAAGGTGTGGAATACCGCTTTTAAGTCCAGTTTTCCGAGAATTTTGCAGCGTTCCCGGATAACAGACATTATCTTTTTTGAATATTCAGAGGGAATAAATGGCTCAATGGGATCAGGAGGAGCGATTTTCAGCAATCCCGGATTGGTCATGACCCATGCGGGATAAGGATCATTCTCGGGTTTCAATTCCCAATATGCCAGAGGCAAATCCTCCGCAGTGATCGTCACATGAGTCGCTCCAAGGGCCTTTACCTGATGTGCAAAGTCATGAAACTCTTTTTCAGAGTCACTTGCACAACCAAAGATAATTTTTTCGAATGGGTTGAATGCATGACCTTTTCCAACAGTGTCTGATACACATAAAAATGGTAATAAAACAAGAACTGTCTTGAAAATTTTGGACAAATAAATCATTTAAAGGGCTCCATTGCCAAATTCTTTTATATCCAAACCATAAAGGTATTAAAAACCAAAATCAGTAGAGCACAAAAAAAGATATAGCTATTGCCGAGAATAGAGACCATTTTTGTTTTTACATCACTCACTTTTTCATCCACTCGCTAGTCCTGGAGTAATGTCATTCTAATGACGTTTCTTTCATTCCCGACTTTGAGAATCGCAAAATAAACTCCGTTTGCCAATTTTTTCCCGGCCGAGTTTTGTCCGTTCCAGGTAATACTGTGTACACCCGCCTGATAAATATCATTACACAGAGTAGCCACATGCTGACCGAATACATTATAGACACCGATGCTCACTTTAGCCGGTTTGCGTATTTGAAAACGGAGCGTTGTAAAAGAATCAAATGGATTGGGGTAATTTTGTTCGAGAAGAAAATTGCCTGGTTCATGAGCGGCCAAAGTCCCGGTTTCGATACCGGTTTCAATGGCATTGGGATCAGTGCTATTCAAAAATTCCTCGATATTGGTATAACCGTCGCCATCGTTGTCGAGATTTTGATCCTGACCGCTTTCCGGATCGAGTCCGTTTACACCCTCCCAGTCATCAGACATACCATCCATATCTGCATCAGGATAAGGTTCCCCTGAAACCAGTAGGGGCCAGCCTCCCACCTCGGTTTGAGAATCTAATATAGCTCCCTTTCCCTCGAGGACCGTGTTGACGATGCGGATATCCACAGAATCACGCATAGGCAGTGAGGCACCCGCATCTGCCAGAACTTTACAGAACACACTATCCGGTGAATCAGTGGTCATGGGTAGAGTCTCAAAGGGTTCAAATACTTTGGTGTAAGAGACGCCCGTAATGATTTCCCATCCCAAATCTTTGTCATTGATGAGATTATCGTCCACATGGATCTGTACTTTACGACTATCAGGATCAAAGGCCTCATTCCTCACAGAACTGTTTGTAGAGGGTCCGGCGAGCAAATAATTACCTACATAATTCATCTTGATTTTGGCATAATTAGAGTTTGTATAACCGGCTTTTGAACCCCAATTATAGATTAAATTATTGCGAAAATCATAGTGCAATCCCGGCATATCCATATTCTGAGTGGATCCCGGGCGGGGATTTCGGCTGCGGTGATGTGCCCAGAGATTATGATGCTGAGAAATCTTACCATCATCAATATAAGCGACCAGGCCACCGTAGCCATGTGCTCCCTTGGAGTGAACCGAATTATTCAAGCTTTCGGTAATAAAACACCACTGTACGGTTACACTATCGGCACGCGTGACGGACAAAGTCTCATCAACAGACCAGCTTGCAGAGCAGTGGTCGATGATAACATTTTTAGATGTGGTAACCCATAAAGCATCTCCTTCATAACCTGATTCATCGCCGTGCCGGAAGCGTAAATATCTTACAACAATGTCATGGGTACTGGAGATAATCATGGGATAATTCTTTATACAAATGCCGCCACCGGGCGCAGTTTGACCTGCGATCGTGATATGGGAACCATAAAATTTCAAAGGAGATTCCAGCTCGATCGTGCCACCCACTCGAAATACCACGATTGAATTTCCGGAACGCAAGGCCTGACGCAGGCTGCCCTCGCCGGAATCATTGAGATTGGTGACATAGACGACCTTGCCGCCTCTGCCGCCCGGGGTATGACTTCCAAATCCCTCTGCACCGGGAAAAGCAGGAATCTGATCTGCCTGAACAGAAAAGATCATGCAGAACAAAAAAATAAATCCAACCTTGAAATGAAACATTTGCGACTCCAAATAAAAAGTTATAATGACATGGCTAGCGATATTCTCTGGACATTATCAAAATGATCCATTTGACTGATCGAATAGTCAAATTTCATTGACATCAATCCAGCATTGAATCGAACACCGAGTCCGACGCTCAGGCTTTCGATATCATAATTAAATTTGTATCCTCCTCTGAGAAAAAAGAATTCCCGCAGGGCGTATTCAAATCCAACATGCAAGCGTTCCAAAGAATCATTGGGGTGCTGACCCTCGATCAAAGTGGTAAAGCGGTGATTCTGATTTTGATCAGGAAGAAATGCTTGCACGAGATCCATTGCGATGCCCACTGAATAGACAGATCGGA
>CAYNUX010000200.1:0-7191 GCA_964400115.1 uncultured Cytophagia bacterium | reverse complement strand
CCCATATCCAAGAGAGTGGTCTTTACATTTTCGATTTCCGTTTTATTTTCCTGCAACGGCACAAAGCGGATGACGTGAACAGGCTTGGTCGTTATGTTCAGAGTATCCAGGGTCAATGCTATGGCTGTTTGCTTTTGAGAATCAAAAATTTTATAGCCCAACGAGTGGCAGTATACCTTTGCTCTGGGAAACAAACTGCGATTGCCCAGCAGGGAACCGATACGATGCGATAGCAAGGGATCGAGGTCATCCGATGATGCGATCTGTTTGCAAAAAGATGATGTGATAATAGGATGAATAGCTTCGATGAGCAAAAGTGCAGAAACATTTTCATACAATTCCAGGCGATACCCGGCTTGATACAGTCGCCAGTCCATAGTATCAAGGAGGGAGAAATGAGATTCGAATGATTGTTCTTTGATCAGCGTATGGCGTTTTTCCAGTGAGATGATCACATCGCTCTGTTTCATCTTGTCAGGGATTAAAAACACATCCATATGCACCTCAATAATGTAAAGCCGGACTTTGTGACCCGGGAAAACGACTTTTCATCGGTAAAGCTGTTCCGGTTTGACTTGGCACTTTCGGGAGATTTTTTAAAGATAAGATCTTGAAGCAGCAAGATCAAGAGATAAAATGGTCGTGTCCATAGGGCGAAGTTTTGGACACGACCATTGGAAGAAAAGAGGAGGGTCAGGATTCTGTGCCGAGGATATAATCCTCTTTATTGATTCCCAATTTTTTCATCTTGAACCGCATATTGGGTTCAGAGATGCCTAGTATTTTTGCGGCGCGGCTTTGATTCCCGGCAAAACGTCGCAGAGCTTTTTCGATCAGTTCTTTTTCCACCTGAGAAACAGCCAGCCCGAGGGATTGCAGTTCTATTTTGTTGAACTGCTTTTTTTGATTATAAAAGGGCAACATTTCGGGTAACAGTTCATCTTCGGGTGAAGAGAGCACCAGGCTACGAACGACATTTTCCAGTTCCTTGATATTGCCGGCCCAGTTGTGCTTTAGCATTTGGTTAAAGATTTCAAAATTGATAGCCGGAACTGGTCTGTTTAAATCTTTACAAATTTGTTGGAGAAAATAGTCAAAGAGCAGGGGAATATCCTGTTTCCGATCGATGAGCCTGGGAAATTTAATCATCAATTCAGAGATTGAAAAATAGAGTTCGGAATCGAATATGCCCTGATTCACGGCGTCCAATATTTTGGGGCTGGTCGTAGCGATAATACGCAAGTCTGTTTGAAAAACTTTTGCTTGCTCTTTGCTTTCAAAATAGCCTTTGCGTGCAATATTCAGGATTTTGTTTTGGGTTTCTGCGTTGAGATGGTCCAGATTCTGCAAGACGAGTGTACCCTTGATCGATTCTTTTTTGATGATCTTTGGATCTTGCTCTTTGAAAAGCTGCCACAATTCCACGTCATATGCGGTGTTCAAGCGAGTGGCATCGCTCAGGATCAACGGATCATCCTTTCGGTTGCTTTTCTCGTAAAGCATGATCGCGGCCACCAGCTTTTCAGTGCCAGGATCGCTGAGAATTGCCACGTGTTGATCGCTTTTTGCCAGAGAGGGGATAGATTTTCTGATTTGTTCAATCTCCGGCGCATGGCCGATCAACTCTTTTTGAAACATTGAGTTTTTAAAATGACGGTTCATTGCGTGTAAAACTCCCAAAAATAGAGACGGGTCTATTTTTTAATTTGAGGTTTTATTGTTTCGCCATGCTTTTTGGGTTTAATGAGTAGTGAATAAGCGTTCCATATAAGGATTGTCAAGACCAAAAACAAAGTGACTTTAAGGGTCACAATGTAAGAGCTCGTCAAACCAGCCAGCAGAATAATACCCAACCCCGTGATAAACTGCATGATCACTTGATTATTTGTAGTCAATGATTTTGCTTGTTCCAAAAGTGCGGAATTTTGTGAATCAGCGATATGCACGGCTGTATTCAAGCGGTATTTCTTGTCGAATATCAGTTGTTCCCGCATCACGTGACTTTCGGAAAACAAGGCTGCAAGACGAAAAAATAAAACAATGTTCATTGCAATCAGAATGACTACGGCAAAGTATTGGTCGAATCCATATGTTTTTATGTTTTTAAGTGATACAATCGAGTCAAATATATCAAAAGAGAACAGAGTGAGCAAACACAGTGCCCATGAATTGAACAAAGCTCCATTGGGGCGATCAGTATAAAGAGCCAATGCGAAATAGATACAGAGTAAAAGAATCGCCAAAAGGTCTATCCTTAGCATGTGCCGGATCCATTCCATCTGGCCTGCCTTGGCTGCATAGGTTGTAAAAGAGCTTTGATGAATAACATGAGGTGCCATAAATAAAAATCCTGCAAAAAGTGAAATCGCCAGTAAAAACAACAGCGATTTATTGGGCAAAAAATATACAAGGCAAAAAAGTACGGTTGCTGTGCATAGCATGCTGTATGAAAACGTCGCAGTGTAAAAATAGAGAGCATACAATGTATATTCGTCACCGAACAATCCGCTGGGGCCAGCATAGATGGTTATGATCGACATAACCACTGAGAGAAACGCAAAGGCAAAAAGAAAGAACAATGTTTTCATGTATTTTTCTTTAATTGCAATGTGCAAAGAAAGAAGAAAAAGCATAAAATAGAGCGAGTAATTGATCCAGCTTAAAAAGTGTACCGGAAAATGGGGTAAAAAAATCAGTATATTTAAAACCACCAAAAATATAAACCAGTACAAGAGTATTCGCCGTATAGTCGTTGCGAAAGACATTTAAGACTCGCCGTTAGTTCTGAAATTCTGTGCCCGATTTCTTGACATTTTGAGAATCGAGCACAGAATCTGTATTTTTAGCCATTTCCACCATCGTCATCACCATTGCCAGGACCAGGAAGTATGGGTAGTGGCAATACGCTATGTGGGTCATTTAACTTTAACTCTTTTTCATCGGTTTCGGAACTACCAAACACAAAATTGAAAAATTCGATAAAATTATTGCGGGCACGTTGATACAGAGATTCGTTTTCTTGATTCTGCTGATTCTGTGTTATTCCGGTTCTGTCGTTAAGTTGATCCCTGTCGTTTCGACGCAAGTCCTGACCAAAAGTGATGGCAGCTGTAGCCAAAAAACCGACCTGGACAATCATGATAATAACAGCGATGAAACGTTTGAACGAAGTGTGCTTCTGCATGAGGATGCTCCTTTCGGTTGCTAAAATTTACAATGGTGCTTGTTCTCAGAATGATGCTATGGCCGAATATATAAATTTATTGTTTGGAAGTCAAGTAAAATCGCTATATCGAACGAAATACAGCCATTTTTGAAGGGCCAGCATGTGCGAGTGAGGATGCGCAGAAAATTTGAAATTCCTTTAAGGTCTGAATCGGATATTGCTTTTCAAGTAATTTTTTAATAGTAGTTTAGCTTGATAATTCCCGGTTTTTCTTGTGGGTGTATCGGGCAGTATGTACTGGATTTTGGGTGGCTGGTTTGATTTTTAATCGCCATATATGACGAAAAAACGCAATTTTGAGATTTTTTTCTTGACAATGTCCGAAAAAGTGTTAGATTTATAGTTGTAATTGGATGTATGGTGAACCCCAAATCACCATTCATGCAAGAACCCTTATTACATGTCCCCCTGCGGGGTTGTGTCTATCGGGAATGGCCTCTCCTGGTACGTGTATCCTGACGCCCCGGGATACGGTGTTTAGCCCACAATCCTGTATCAGGTCCGAAACCGATACAACCCCGCTCTTCCTTTGATTAGGTTATCTCCAGACTCTTTCGATGTCTTAATTCTGCCGCTAAACTTTCTCGACCAAAGCGCTCTATTAATCGACCCCGTCCCTTTTTTATGGCATTTTCCAATTTTTTGCTTTTGATGTTTTTTAACTGAGGATGGAGACAATAGTCCAGTAAAAAAGGTGATATTTCCCCCTTGCGCACTGTGATTAACAGATCTGTGATTGCTCGCGTTAGGGCAACATAGGAGACACGGCGTTCTTCTTCTGTTCTGTCTGCAGGGTTGTGCATAAAATCCAAATATACGACATGATTGAATTCATTGCCTTTAACACTGTGAATTGTACTTAATAAAATCCCTTGATTGTCCTGCGGATCAGAATTTTCCAGCCGATGAACGAGATCGTACAACCGAGAGATGAATCGATCAAGTGCAGTGTATGCTTTGGCCCAATACCGTATTATGGCATAGGTGCTCTGTTGGCTGTAATCTGGCCGTTCCCGAAACCCCGACCTCGTCGCCTGCTCTAAACCAAAGCAACTATCCAGCCAATCGAGCGCTTGTCCCGAGTCCTCCGGAACATGCCCATTGTTCCAGAGACCTTTTAGCTGCGAGTATAATGTTTGTAGCTGCCATTTTTCATGGGGGGCCAGGTCTGTATACAGCAGTCGTTCCAGATCCTGAAAGCTGGAAACCTGTTCAATGACCGTATCTCTTAAAAATTTATTTGGATACTTGAACACTGCCTGCCAAATGGCTGCCCCCTGGCGTTGATTGAAAATCAATTCCAAATAAGCGATGATGATTTTTACAAATTCCGTATCACTGCCGCGGGGCCGATCAAGTGTTCTATAAGGGATCTTGTAGCCATCCAGAATCAATGAGAATAAGCCGCGGTAAATATTCTGACGAAAAAGTACTGCATATTCGCTATGGGGCTGCTGCTTTGCACATATCCATTCTATTGCCGTTTCTATTTGTTCACCTAATGTATCACACAGACATATTTCTATTTGCCCGTCTGTTGCTGATTTTCTCGGCAATATTGTTTTTTCCAATCGAATCTTGTTACCGCGAATGAGCCAGTCGGCATGTCTTATTACGGCCCTGCTGGAACGATAGTTTGTCTGCAGAGCCAGACACTCGCTCACGGGAAAATGTCGCTCAAATTGTAACAGTGGTTCAACGCGCGCTCCCCGCCAGCCATAGATCATTTGGTCATCATCTCCCACGACAAAAAGATGATTTTGTGGTAAAGCCAGAATTTGCACCATAAGCCACTGGCTGGCATTAAGATCCTGAAATTCATCGACCAGGATATAGTCATATTGATTTTGAATCCCGAATCTCAGATCCGGATCGCGAGCCATGAACAAAAGCGCTAGATAAATCAGGTCATCGAAATTGATAAAATGAGCTTTGAATTGTTCGTGAATAAACGCAGACAAGAGATCGTGCAAAGAGAATTGCAGTTTGTCCAGTTCCACTTGCTGTTCTGTCTTTGAAAGTTCTGTTTTGCAGTGGCCGATGCGTTCCAGCAAAGTGTCGATACTTTGTAGATCTGGTTGGTATTGCGGCCATTTTCTGGCCAGAACATTTTTTAACAGGTGGCGGGCTCTTTTGTGCGAGTCTGTTGTGGAGACTCTCCAATCAACCTTTTGTTTTAACAATCGATATCCCAAAGCGTGCAAAGTATAGACATGAACCTGGCTCAACCCCATTGTTTTCAACCGCAGTTGCATTTCTTCACGTGCTTTGGTATTGAATGCCAGCGTTAATATGCGGGCCTGGGGCACTCTATCCTTTACCAGTGTAGCCACACGATTTACAAGTGTTCGGGTTTTTCCAGATCCTGCCGGTGCCAGTAATCGAACCGGCCCCCATTTTGATTCCACAGCTTTTTGCTGATACGCATCCAGTCGAGTTTCGATAAAGGGGGTTGGCTGTTCCTCACTCAGTCGCTTGAGGATGTTTTGATTTTCGCACAAAATTTCGCCGGCAGAATAGTGAATAGTGTTTCCATCGCGCAAGGGATAACGACGCTCAATAAGAATCTTTTTTCTGTGCCTGAATTCTGCGGTGTCATCAAGAACAACCTCTATAGTCATTGCCGAACACAATTGATAAAAATGATATTCCGGCTCTGTCACCAGGTGTCCGTGCAGCTGCAGGGGATGTTGCAAGTCCACACATACCGATGTGAGTAAAAACAAGAGTTGTTCCATACAAAGTTTCTGAGCGAGATTTTCCCGATCGTTATGAACCTGCCGGAGAAGAGCTTTCAGAGGGTGTTGCCACAGCGGGGGAGCTTTTGGTGATAGCACGGCAAAGGGACATCCAACTAACCAACAAGGATAGAGCACTTTTCGGATCATCTGAACCCAGAATGTCAATTCCCGGACTTGATCGGAATCGGGCATGACGATTGGAAACAAATCACGTGATACGGGGTTGGGTGGGGGCTCTCGTATGATTTGAGGGGTGTGATCCTCACAAACATTCAAGAGTCGATCGATATCCTGTATCGCCGCAAAGGAAAAAAATCCTCTGCGGCGATCGAGCAATCCACCCAGTTGGTTATAGAGAACACTAGTGGTGAGCTGCAATTGGTATCCTCACATGGATTAATCCTCGTTGTTCTCTTGCCATTTTTGAGCCCTTTGCAGGGCACGATCCCATCCTCTGCGCCAGGTTTTCACCTGTTCAGGGGCGACAGTGGGAGTGAATTCCCGGTCGACTTGCCATTGACTCTTTATGTCATTTTGATCTTTCCAGAATCCGGTAGCCAATCCGGCTAAATAGGCTGCCCCAAGAGCAGTGGTCTCGAGTGTTTTGGGGCGCACGACCGGATTTTGCAACAGATTGGCCTGAAACTGGATCAACAGGTCATTAACGGCTGCACCGCCATCGACGCGCAATTGAGTCAGCGTTGTGTTGGCATCTGTTTCCATGGCGATCAAGACATCCTGTACCTGATAGGCAATACTTTCCAGGGCCGCCCGGGCGATATGAGCCGATGTACTTCCGCGTGTCAAACCGGCAATAATGCCACGTGCATAGGGATCCCAATGGGGCGCTCCCAGTCCGGCAAAGGCAGGAACCAGATAGACACCGCCATTGTCCTCGACACTGCTGGCAAGTGCTTCGACGTCGGATGCCGAACGGATCAAGCCAAGTCCGTCTCGTAACCATTGAATCACGGCCCCGGCAATGAAAATACTTCCTTCCAGAGCGTACTCGGTCTTGTCGCCGATTTGCCAGGCAATCGTGGTCACCAGATTATTTTGAGATAAAATCGCTTCTTGCCCGGTATTCAGAAGCAAAAAGCATCCTGTTCCATACGTGTTTTTTGCCAGTCCCGGAGAGGTGCATTGTTGTCCGAACAGGGCCGCCTGCTGATCGCCGGCAGATCGGAAGAGCACACGTCTGAACTCCAGTCACGTGAAACGATC
>CAYNUX010000199.1:0-7220 GCA_964400115.1 uncultured Cytophagia bacterium | reverse complement strand
ATCCTTTCTGTTGCCCGGGAACTTGCGCAACAGAAAGGATTTGTTAGCAGTGCTCGTCTTTCGGATGGACAGTTTATCGAATTGATGGCCATAGATCCTGAGCCTCTCTATTACGTGACGACCAACAGCATATCTGCTCGCACCATTTCCACCTCTTTTCTTTATTCCGAGGGGGGGATGGGACTGGATTTGTCCGGCAAGAACGTTCCCCTGGCAATTTGGGATGTGGGCGGCGTGCGATTGGATCATCAGGAATTCGGCGGGCGGGTGGAGCAGCTGGATAATCCGACAAAGATAACCTCTCACTCTACAGAGGTGGCAGGTACACTCGTCGCTTCAGGGGTGAATTCGAATGCGAAAGGTATGGCGTTTAAAGCATTTTTACAGGCTCTGGATTGGAATAATGACACGGCTGAATTGGCAGATGCAGCGGATCGGGGCGTTATCCTGTCCAACCATTCCTATGGCACTTTGGCCGGATGGGTTTGGAATTATCGAAACGATAACAAATGGGCATGGTTTGGTAATTTGCAGGTGGATACTTTTGAAGATTATCATTTTGGATATTATAACTATTATGCTCAGGATTGGGATAACATTGCGTATCTCTCCCCGCATCTGCTAATTGTAAAAGCTGCCGGAAATGATCGCAAAGATTCAGGGCCATCTGCTGGCACTCAATATTGGGTATGGGATCGTTCGCAGCTGGATTGGATCATCTCTACAGCTCCGCGCAAACCCGATGGTGATTTTGATACCCTTGCCGGGAGCGCACTGGCAAAGAATATTCTGACTGTTGGAGCCGTGAGTGATATTATTAGTAGCTATTCTGGCCCGGAAGATGTGCAAATGACTCCTTACAGCAGCTGGGGACCCCCGGATGATGGGCGGGTCAAGCCCGATATCGTGGCCAATGGAACCAGCTTGTATTCAACTTTCGAGAGTTCCACCAACAGTTATCACTATTATAGCGGCACTTCTGCTGCAGCCCCTTCGGTATGCGGTTCGCTTGCATTGTTACAGGAACTCTATCATCAATATCACGGCCGTTATCTTTTGGCTGCGACTCTGAAAGGACTGGCGATTCATACGGCTGATGAAGCAGGAACGAGCATGGGGCCGGATTATAAATTCGGCTGGGGTTTGCTGAATACACGTAAAGCGGCTGATATCATCCGCAAAGATTATATGCAGGGTCATTTGATTCTCGAACAGTCATTATCACAGGGCGAGAGCTTTTCCTTTCGTGTCTTTACAGAGGCCATCGAACCTTTGATATTGACGTTGAGCTGGACGGATCCACCGCCTTTGGAGCTTGCTCCGGTTATGTTGGACGGAAAAAATCCGGTTCTTGTCAATGATCTCGATATTGAATGTTTTAGGGCATCAGATAATCATCCCATTCGTCCCTGGGTTTTAGATGTCAACCACCCTGATGAACCGGCAGTGCGTGCAGCAAATCATGTGGATAATGTGGAACAGATTTATTGGCAACCCGATGCTAAAGGTTACTATCACATCACCATATCCCATACAGGACCCCTCTCGAATCAGAAGCAAGATTTTAGTCTCATCGTATCCGGCGCATCCCAACGCGTTTTTGTAAAGCCTAAACTTTACCTGCAAGGTCCTTTTGATCCTGTCAAACACAAAATGACACACAACCTGGCTGATATGTCCCTGATTCCACAAAGATCGCCCTATGATCAGGATCCGGCAATCAGTCCCATGATACCCGCCAATGCGGTTGACTGGGTTTTGGTCGAGTTACGAGACACTCCTTTTGGCGAATCACAAAGCAGTAAAAGTGCCATATTGAGAGATGACGGCTCGCTATGGGACCCGGAATTTAAAGATACGATCTTGCGGATGAGTGCCATGGAGGGATCTTACTATTTGGCAATAACACACCGCAACCATTTCACGGCGATTAGCTGTAAACCCTTGCAGTTTAAACAGGATTTGATTACTGATTATGATTTTACCTTTACACCGGAAAAATTCTATGGATCGAATGCCACGGTTATGCCAGACGGATCCTGTGCGGCTTGTGCTGCAGACGGAGATCAGAGTCAGGATATTTGGGTCGAGGATTATCAGTTGCTCAAACTGAATTTTGCTCAAAATGGTTACCATCATGTTGATTACAATCTGAATGGGGCGGTTGATCAGGATGACACTATCTTGTATTTTGGCAATCAAGGGCAGGAAAACACACGATTGGATATGAAATGATGAGATTTGATATAATATTCTGCATCGTATTTCTGGTTTCAGTCTCGTTCGCAAAAACAGACGTTCGGGTGATTCAGGTCGTCGATGATCATATCTGGTCTGATCCGCCACAAATCAGGCTTGATATTCAGATTTGCTCTGATAATAAGGATCCTGTTTCGATCAGTGGTTTTCAGTATAGTTTCAGAATAGAGAACTCTGAGGTGGTTGATGATGTGATATTTTTCGGTTCAGCCTTTTCTGCTCCGGATTATGAGATTTATCAGGACTTTCACAAAAGCGATGGCCGTATCGCTTTTGCCGCAACACATCGGTCGGGTGCTTTGATAAAGTGTGGTAATAGTTGGACCAGAGTGTTTCGTATCACCTTGATTTGCAAGTCAGTCGGAAGCCATGTTGGCCTGGAAGAAAATCCCAATCCTCCTGCATTTTTGATCCTTGATCCCCATGCACAGAATATCGCAGGAAAAATAACCCCTCTTCCTGTCATCAGACAATTGCAAGACTTTACGTTTTCCCTCGAGGCGGGCTGGCAGTTAATCTCGGTGCCCGGAATTGCATCGACCATGCAAGTCTCTGAACTCTTTCCCAAGGCTATTGGTGGAATCGCTTTTGACTGGATGGGGAATGTTTATTATCCTGTTGAACATTTGGTACCGGGTCGTGGATATTGGATAGCGCAAAATGAGGCCCAAGAGATCACACTCCGGGTTTTCAGTTCCAGTGCATATAACCGCACATTTTATGAACGGGGATGGTTTTTGATAGGTGCAATAGACCAGCCGAGCAGTTTTGACGCGCCGAATGTAGATCCTGCCGGATCGATTTATCCCCCTGCTTTTTTATATGATAATACCACACAACAGTATAAAGGAGTTACGACCCTGAATCCACGGTTTGGATATTGGGTTGCTGTTTTGAGGCCTTGTATATTAGAAATGCAAAGTCAAGAGACAGCAAGAGTCAAAAAGCGATTTTCCGGGATCAAAAATTTTCAGTCTGATTTGGGTACCCAACCTCCTCCCCCTCCTGGCATTGATACCTCAGTATTGGCTGATTTTGATTGTAACGGTCCTCATTCATTCCAATTATTGCAAAATCATCCCAATCCGTTTCAGTCTCAGACCTCGATCCCCTTTTTTATCTACAAGCGAGAAAAGGTTCAGATTGGCATCTATAATATCAACGGCCAACTTGTGCGCACGCTTGAAGATCAGGAGCGATTACCCGGTATGCACAATGTCGTTTGGGATGGCACAGACCAGAATGGCCAGAGCGTAGGAGCCGGCGTTTATTTGTGTAAAATGCAAAGTACCGGATTCCTGGACGTAAAAAAGCTCATTTTGGTGCATTAGTGCCAATATTTTCCCCGGATTTAATCGCAACACTTGAATAATAGCTCGACAAAGATTATATTTGCGTGTCATTGAATAATTTTGTACTTTAATAAACTGAATCGGACTCATTTTTTATGAGCAACTTGTCGGTCGTCATTGTCAGCTATAACGTACGCGCTTTTTTAGAACAGGCATTGATCAGTATTCAAAAAGCGCTTGTCGCCATTCCTCATGAAATTTTTCTTGTTGACAATGCTTCGATAGATGCCAGTGCAGATTTGATAGAGAGGCGCTTTCCGACCGTAAAGTTGATACGAAATCAAAAAAATGTGGGTTTTGCTCGTGCAAATAATCAGGCGATCCGGCTCTGCCAGTCGCCTTTTGTTTGCTTGATCAATCCCGATACTCTGGTACAGGAAGATACCTTTAAAGTTCTTTTACAATTTCTGGCTGATCATCCGGACGCAGGTGCTGTGGGTTGCCGGATTCTTAATCCCGATGGTTCGTTACAATTGGCTTGTCGTCGCAGTTATCCTACTCCCTGGATCGCGTTTACCAAAATTGTGGGCTTGGCAGCCTTGTTTCCCAAGAGTCGCTTGTTTGGTCGTTACAATCTGACGTTTCTCGATCCTGAGCGGGTGGCAGAGGTGGACGCTATTTCTGGTTCGTTTATGCTCTTGCGCAAGGAGATTATTGACCGAGTCGGGATGTTGGACGAATCGTTTTTTATGTACGGAGAAGATCTCGATTGGTGTTATCGTATCAGAAAAAGCGGCTATAAAATTTATTATGTACCCGATACGCAGATCATTCATTTTAAGGGTGAGAGTTCGAAAAAGGCTCCGTTTGAACAACGCCGGCTCTTTTATGAAGCAATGCGTTTATTCGTACTCAAACATTTCAGTCGGGGAAAGGCTCTGGTTCCTTCCTGGATTTTGATCGGTGCCATCTGGGTGCGTGCGGTTCTTTCATATTTTTCACAGACCCTGCAAACCTTCGCCTTACCTATGATCGATCTTTTGATTATGACATTTTCACTTGCAATGGCGATCCTTATCCGATTCTGGCCAGAGTTCCCATGGCAGGGATTCGCGGTGGTGCATGTGATTTATAGTTTAATATGGTTGACCAGCCTGACCGCACATGGTGTTTATCGGCAATCGAGACTCTCCGGCAGCAAAGCTGCAGGGGCGGTTGTTCTCGGATGGTTAATTAATACCGCCATAACTTATTTTGTAAAGTCCATAGCCTTTTCCAGAGCGGTGGTTTTTTATGCCGGTGCCCTGAATGTGATACTCGTCCCTTTGTGGCGAATCATCATAAAATCATTTGCACTTGCACACTGGGGGGACCGAAATCACCTCTTGCAAGAAAGCCTTTTCGGAATTCGATCAATTTTGGTAGGCGATGCCGATTCTCTTGCGCGAGTGATCAAGCGACTGCAAAAAGCAAATCTGAAACAACATCTTGTCGGTATTGTTTTGAGCAGCGGAAATATCGATGAGCTTGTTGTCGAGGATATTCCGGTATTGGGCAACTTTGATGATTTGAATGAAATTTTGATGCGTGAGCGCATAAACCAGGTCTTGTTCGCGGTACACCGGCTTTCATACAACCGAATTTTTAATCTCATCGCGCAATCCCGACGTCGCCCGGTAGAGTTTAAGCTCATTCCCAATGATATGGATGTGTTGATAGGGAAATCCAGTATAGATGAGATTGATGAAATCCCGTTTGTAGATTTAGAGTATCAGTTTCAAAATCCGATATGGCGTTGGCTGAAACGAATCCTGGATGTAACGATATCATCTGTTTTGATGATCATTCTGATACCCATATTCTTTTTTGAGATTTGGATTCGAAAAAATCACATCTCGAATGAACAAGTGAGGTTAGGAAAAGCCAGCGTTAAATTGCATCGATTCGAGAATAGATCACGTTGGCAGCATCTGCCCATTTTTTGGGATGTTTTTAGAGGGCGTGCAGCTCTTGTTGGGCGTGACCGGTCAACCAAAGTGGGTGCAAGGGATCAGCTGGGGATTTATCTAAAGCCGGGTTATACCAGTCTGGAACAAGTGCAGAATCGTAGTGATTTGACAATAGCTGACCGGGAGCGTCTCCGGCTCTATTATGTTAAAAATTATTCTCCACTTTTGGATATCGAAATTTTAATAAAATCGATTTACCAGTCTTTGAAATAGTACCATAATGCTATTATTTGAGCGAGATAACACAAATAGGTAATGAAGCTATGAGCAAGTTTGTTTTAGATTTTGAAAAACCCATTGCTGAGATCGAGCGTCGAATTGCAGAATTGCGAGATTTTTCCATCGAAGAAGATCTCGAAATTCAGAATGAGATCGAAAAATTGCAGAGCAAGGCACAAAAGCTACGACGGGATGTTTTCTCAAAACTCACTCGTTGGCAGCGGGTGCAGTTGGCAAGACACCCGAATCGGCCCTACACGCTTGATTATATTCAGAAATTTATAACAGATTTTGTAGAGCTGCATGGGGACAGAGGATTCAGAGACGACCCGGCACTGGTATCTGGCATTGGCAAAATCGATGGTTTACCCGTAGCGATAATCGGGCATCAAAAAGCCAGGGATACCAAGGAGAAATTGCGCCGGAATTTTGCAATGCCCAGTCCTGAAGGATATCGCAAGGCATTAAGAGTCATGAAAATGGCGGCACGATTTAATCGTCCCGTTATCTGTTTGTTGGACACTCCCGGTGCCTATCCTGGAATAGGAGCCGAGGAGAGAGGTCAGGCCGAGGCGATTGCCCGTAATCTTTTCGAAATGTCGCACCTGCCCGTTCCTATTGTCGTGGTGGTGATTGGGGAAGGTGCCAGCGGGGGTGCTCTGGGTATTGGTGTGGGGGACAGGGTGTATATGCTGGAAAATACATGGTATTCTGTAATTTCCCCCGAAGGATGTGCTGCGATATTATACAGGGATGCTTCCAGTGCCCCGCAAGCCGCTGAATCCATGAAGGTAACCCCAAGGGATCTTTTGGAATTGGAAATCATTGACAAGATCATACCAGAGCCTGTGGGCGGTGCTCATTGCAATCACGATGAAGCTGCTGCGATTTTAAAGCAAGAACTGGTGCAAACGCTGCAAACTTTAATGAAAATACCTGCAGATCAATTGATCAACGATCGTATAGACAAGTTTGGAAAGATGGGTTTTTGGCAGGAATAAGATTTAAGGTTTTGTATGCTGAAGGATGCTCTGCTATCCCGGTGCCTCTTTGGCCGGGATAGTGCTGGTTCGTTCTTTTTTTTAGCTCTCATCATATTGAAAATCCTCTTCTTAGGCCTTTCTGCTTTGTTTTTGTTTTCCCTTGGATCAATAGAATTCGCTTGACTCTTTATTAATTTTATGATATATTTTTAGATATGCATAAATAATGCGGTTTTAGGTCTATGTTAAAGCGTCGAGTATTATTGCTAAATGCCAACTATGAACCCCTGACGATCATTTCGGCCAGAAAAGCGATTCTGTTGTTATATATGGAAAAGGTAGAAATGATCGAAAGAAGAGAGTTATGGGTGCGCTCGATTCATATGGCCTTACCGTTGCCGAGCGTAATCAGATTACGCGATTATATCCGGTTGCCTTATCGTCGTGTCGAATTGACC
>CAYNUX010000198.1:0-7236 GCA_964400115.1 uncultured Cytophagia bacterium | reverse complement strand
AAAATGATCATGTGCTTGGACGTAATCACCATCAACTATATTTACATTTGCTATTTAGTCCCGAGTTTGCTTTTTGTATTGTTTGATGTAAAGTTGGAATATACTTACGATATCATACTTTTTATGATAATAGAACTTTTGTAAAAGGAATAAACTTTTGATTACGAAAACGGTGCAGAGTAAAGAAGAGTCTGTATAAATCAACTGGATATTTGGCAAATTAATCTGTAAATTACATGTATGTAGATTTTGGTTCGAGTTACGTCAAAAATATCAATTGAGAATTTGCCCGGGAAAAATCTGGAGATTGGGTATTTATCGAAAATTTATTTCAGGTGCAGTGGGATTATCTCAAATCAAATGTCTTTATTCAGGATATCAAGATGGGGTTGACTCGAAGACTTGCGAATGAATTACCTTTTAGAGATAAAAAAGCCCCGATTTTCGGGGCCATAAGGATAAAATTTCAGATTTCAAGAGTACGCCAGGCGGGAATCGAACCCACAACCTTTGGCTCCGGAGGCCAACGCTCTATCCAATTGAGCTACTGGCGCATTTTTATAAGCCTCATAACATATGAAATTCACGACAAAGAATCAAGCAATATTTGGGAGTGTTCATGACATCATCTATATCTATACCTGACCTGTCTGTTGCCATGTGGAGAATGGATTTAAAAGCTGTGCCAAGATATGAGTTACCGCAGGATTCACCTTTTTGCATTGTACCTTATGAGCGAGGTATGGAAAAAGAATGGACAGGTGTTCAGCAGCGAGCGGACGCGTATAACGAAATAGATTCCACTTTGTTCTTTAACACATTCAACAAAAATGAAAAAGATCTGAGACAACGTGTTCTTTTTCTGATCGATGATTCTAGCCGTGTGGTTGGTTCTTCGGCAGCGTGGATGGGCAAATGGCCGAACAACCATCCATCGGAAAAAGCTATTGGCCGCATCCACTGGGTGGCAATTGATCCTGAATATCAGAGACAAGGCTTATCAAAACCGCTGTTATCGAGAACCTGTCAAAAATTACGTGAATTGAATCATGACAAGACTTACCTGACCACTTCTATTGTCAGAATTCCCGCTATACGATTGTATCTCTCGTTCGGATTTTATCCAGCCCTGTTGAAAGATAGCGATTATGAGCGATGGCGAATGATCCAATCGATGCTCCCCTCCCCTCTTTTTGGTATGACAGAAAAGGGGGAAATTCATAATCTATGATGATAGTCGTTTGGCTGCCTGAACGGTATTATAAACCAGCATAGCGATGGTCATCGGTCCCACGCCTCCAGGTACAGGAGTGATGGCACCTGCAACCTCTTTGACCTCATTAAAATCAATATCACCCACCAGTCTGAATCCTCTTTTTGCACTCGGATCATCTACCCGATTGCTTCCGACATCGATCACCACGGCACCCGGTTTAACCATCTCTTTTGTGATGGCATTGACATGGCCGGCAGCAGCCACCAGAATATCAGCTTGTTGGGTATGCTTTGCAACATCTTTGGTTCCGGTGTGACAAACAGTCACTGTAGCATTGGCACCCGGTTTTTTCTGCATCATCATGATTGCGAATGGCATGCCTACGATGGCACTCCGTCCAAGCACGACAAGATGCTTGCCGGCAGGATCGATATCATTTTGTACCAGTAATTGCTGGATTCCTGCAGGGGTGCAAGGAGCAAAACACTCTTCTCCCACTGCGAGTCGGCCTCTGTTGACGGGATGAAATCCATCGACGTCTTTATCCGGATTAATGGCATCCAGTACTTTTTTACTGTTTATATGCGCGGGCAGCGGCAATTGTACAAGAATACCGTGAACACTGGGATCGTTATTGAGCTTCTCAACGAGATTCAGCAAATCCTGTTCGGAAATATCCTCTGAAAGGCGAATCGTCTCAGAACTCAGACCCCATTTTTCACAGGCTTTTTGCTTCATTCCGACATACACTACAGACGCCGGATCCTCTCCCACGAGAACGACAGTCAGGTGAGGTTTCACATTGTGTTTGCCGAGTCGATCGATTTCCGGGACGAGGTTTTCATACACTTTTTGTGCGACAGCTTTGCCGTCAATAATCTTGGCACTCACGTTCTCCTCCTTAAGGAAGATTGATTCTCTCAATCTCCAGAGTTTTACCAGATTCTGAATCAATTTTTAACAACACACCGCACAACCTGTTATTGTCAGTGGCAAGCTCATATTTTTCAGGAAGTTGAGTCATAAAACGCTTGATCGCAACTTTAATATCCATGCCAATCACCGAATCATGCGGTCCTGTCATCCCGGCATCGGTGATATATCCTGTCCCTTTGGGAAAAATTTGCTCATCAGCGGTTTGCACATGAGTATGGGTGCCGATGACAGCGCTGACTTTACCATCGAGGAATCTTCCTAACGCAATTTTTTCAGCAGAAGCTTCAGCATGAAAATCGACGATCACAACAGGCGTAAAGTTGCAAAGCTGTTTCAATTCCTGTTCTGCACGAGTGAACGGGCAATCTATGGGATACATAAACGTACGTCCCTGGAGGTTCATGACCGCAATCGAATGGCCATGCATGGTTTTCATTACCACCGATCCTTTGCCAGGAGCCTGCGCCGGATAATTCAGTGGCCGAATGACCTGATCACTCTGTGCAAGGAATTTGCGATATCCCCAATTCGTCCAGATATGGTTTCCACCGGTGATCAGATTTACCCCGGCATTCAGGATTCGTTTCGCAGCACCTTCGTTAATACCAATTCCCTGATTGGCATTTTCCCCATTGGCGATAGTAAAATCGATACGGAGTTTTTTTTGTAAACCGGGTAACAGCATTTCCAGTAGCTCCAAACCCGGTTTACCAACGATATCAGCGATGAAAAGAACGGTAATTTGCACATTCGACTCGTTTATTATTTGGCATAATCGACGGCACGAAACTCACGTATAACCGTCACTTTAATTTGTCCGGGATACTCCATCGTATTTTGAATCTTTTCGGCGATTTCACTGGCCAGAGTTTCGGATAAGGCATCGTCAAGTCTTTCATGTTCGACCATCACACGGATCTCTCGTCCGGCCTGAATCGCATAAGCTTTACCTACACCCGCAAAAGAGGTAGCGATAGATTCGAGACTTTCCAATCTTTTGATATAATTTTCCAGGGTTTCTCTGCGTGCGCCGGGCCGCGATCCGCTGATCGCATCGGCGGCTTGCACGAGAACCGAAATAGGAGAAATTTTTTCAACATCATCATGATGAGATTCGATAGCATTGACCACGATGGGGTGCTCACCATACTTTTTGGCCATTTCAGCACCTATTTGAGTATGGGTTCCTTCTGTATAACGGTCAATCGCTTTGCCCAAATCGTGCAAGAGTCCTGCCCGCTTTGCCAGATTGCCATCGAGGCCCAGATTAGAAGCCATCAGCCCTGTAAGATAAGATACTTCGATTGCGTGCTGCAGTACATTCTGCCCATAGCTCGTTCGATATTTTAACTTTCCGAGCAGTCTCAGTAATTCTGGATGAATACTGCTAATGCCGGTTTCCATAAGGGCTTTTTCACCCTCTTCGATGATTTTTTCCTCCATCTCTTCCTGAACCTTAGCTACGACCTCTTCAATTCGAGCAGGATGGATCCGGCCATCAGAGATCAGACGTTCGAGAGATATCCGAGCGACTTCACGGCGAAGCGGATCGAAACCTGACAAGACCACAGCTTCGGGTGTGTCATCAACAATAACTTCAACGCCTGTCGATGCTTCAAAAGAACGGATGTTCCGGCCTTCACGCCCAATAATTCGTCCTTTCATTTCATCACCAGGCAAGTTGACTACAGAAACAGTGGTTTCGGTAGAATGATCAGCAGCCGTCCGTTGCATTGCTTGGATGATATATTCTTTGGCTTCTCTATTAGCGGTCTGACGGGCTCGATCCTTGATTTCTTTCATGATTTGAGCGGCTTCCTGCTTTGCCTTTTCAGTCATATTTTGAATCAGGACTTCTTTGGCCTCATCAGCGGTCAATCCGCTTACTTTTTCCAGGCGTCGGTTTTGTTCTTCGAGCAAATGTTGAAATTCTGTTTCGAGTTTGCTGGCTTGTTCTTCTCTGTTTTTTAATTTCTTTTCCAGATCATCCAGTTCTTTTTCTTTTTTTGTCAAAAGATCATGGCGTCGATCGAGGTTAAGATCGCGAGAATTAAGTTTGTTCTCCAATTTAAGTAGTTCATTACGTCGTGACTTGGCTTCGTTTTCGAGATTTTGTTTCATTCGAAACCATTCATCCTTGGCTTCGAGCGTTTTTTCTTTTCTGATACTTTCGGCTTCTTTCTCAGCATCGAGGATTATTTTATCAGCCTGGGCGCGTGCATTTAATAGACGGCCTTTACCGACCTTAGTGGCAACCAACCATCCGATAATAAATGC
The DNA here is from genome assembly GCA_964400115.1 of uncultured Cytophagia bacterium. Lineage (GTDB taxonomy): Bacteria > Zhuqueibacterota > Zhuqueibacteria > Residuimicrobiales > Oceaniaggregativiventaceae > Oceaniaggregativivens. Next base: position 2,807 of record CAYNUX010000198.1, on the reverse strand, counting down.
GATAATCGCATCGACCAAAAAGAAAATCAATTGCATGGTAGTGAACTCCATTTCCCCTCCTCACAATAAAAAAACCCAGTAGTAAACAGAATACAATACATTTATTGCTTGTATTCGTTTTTACAAACTGGGTCGCAAAGATAGTCGATCGAGCTATGGTGATTAAATTTAGCTCTGGTCTTCTTTCAAAATTGTCAAGATCCCTTGTTCGAGCTTGTTAGACAGTCCTGCTATTTTTCCTTCAAATTCCATGCGCTTATTCTTGTCTATATCTCGGTTTTGAAACAATTCATCGGCAATATTCATGGCCGCCAGAATGGCGATTTGATGTAAAGGTCGGCTTGGTTTGGCCTTTTGAATCTCCTTCATTTTATTATCCACATAGTCAGACACCTTGCGAACATATTGAATATTGGCAGACGACTTTAGCGGATATTCTGTGCCAAAGATATTTACCTTTAAAATGTTTTCTTGATTTTCCATTTAAATTTCGAGATTATCCAACCTGATAAGCATGCTTTGAATTCGTTTTTTTAGCTCTTTTTCGTTGTCTTTGTACTTTTCCAAGAGTTCTTGATCGGAATGAGCTTTCAAATCTTCTATTTGCTTTTGCAACCCATCAATACGTATTTCTTTTTCAGTAACCAGTGCAGCGAGTTCCTTATTCTCCTTCACTAACGTCTTGATGCGATGTTGAAGATCTTGAATGATCTCCAACGTATTCTCAATGTTTCTTTCAAGTTGCTGTAATGATTTCACTTTTACCCCAACTATCTGGGCCTTAATTGGGCTCCATAGTGTTTTTGTAAATGGGATAAAATATCTTTAATATTTTTTTCTATGTCTTTGTCTTGCAATGTACGTTCTTTTGAAGAAAAGGTCAATGAAAAAGCTACGCTCTTTTTACCCGGCGGTAATGGATCGCCTTTATACTGATCAAAAAGAACGCATTTTATCAGGTGCTGGTCACCTGATGTAAATATTCCTTTTCTCAAATCACCTACAGGTACATCCTGATCGACAATTAGAGCAAGATCAAAAGGTACCGAAGGAAATTTGGGTATAGCTTGAAATTTTTGCTCATGTTGAGCCAATTCATAAAAGGTATTAAAATCGAAATAAAGTCCAAATACATCGCTTTGTTTGATCTTATACTGGCCGAGAATTTTTTCATTAAATTTTCCAAAAGCTCCCAGCATTTTATCTCCAACAGTAATATTTACACTTTGCCCGCTCCAAAAAGGTTCCTCAGATTCTTTTAGGTCGTATTCAAAGAGTCCGATTTTATCGAACAAAGCTTCTGCATAGCCTTTGATATCGTAAAAATCAAATTCAAGAGGGACCTGATCCCAAGACTTTAGCCGTTTTTGCCCGCCAATCAGGAGAGCGAGTTGAGTCGTTTCAACGAATGTCTTGTCGTTATCTTTACACGCCACATTACCGATTTCGAAAAGGCGCAGATCATGCATTTGTCGATTGCGATTGTAAGCAGTCGCGTGCAATAGAGAATGCAACAAATTAGGTCGGAATACATCGAGATCAGCGCTCAATGGATTGAGCAATTTCACTGTTTTCATTTTTTCAGGTACAAAGGCAGTGGCCTGAATCTCGGGTACGAGGCTCAACGAAAGAGCTTCGCGAAACCCCAAACCGGCCAAATACGCCCGCAGATTGTCCCGAAAAACGACGAGCTTGTTGGGCTTTTGTAGCAAGTCAACGGTGGGTGCTGTATTGTTCGGTATGTTATCAAAGCCATAACATCTTGCCACCTCTTCCACAAGATCGACGGGGCGTTCGAGGTCAGGACGAAATGTGGGGATCAATGTTTCGAGCCTGCTGTGACTCTCGTCTTTGATCTCTATATCGATACTGGACAAAATAGAACTGACCTTAGAACTTTGTAGTCGGGTGCCGAGTAAACGGTTCACCTGATCGATATGTAAAGAAAGAGGCCGAGGAGATACATGTGTGGGATAATTATCTATGATAGTTTCCAATACCTGGCCACCTGCATATTGAGACATTAAATATGCAGCGCGATCCATTGCATAGACAGTCCCATTTGGATCCGTACCTCTTTCAAAGCGCCGCGAGCTTTCTGTGGCGATATCGAGCTTTTTGGCACTTTTGCGTATTCCGGTAGGCTCGAAATACGCACTTTCGAGGAACACAGTGTTTGTATGCACGTTGACTTCAGAATTTTGGCCACCCATGACACCTGCAAGAGCGACCGGCCGTTGTGTATCACAGATCATCAGGGTCTCATCATCTAGCCGGTGTTCTTTATCATCCAGAGTGACAAACGATTCTCCGTCATCAGCATTGCGCACGATGATTTTTTTACCCTTTAAGAATTCATAATCAAAAGCGTGTAAAGGTTGACCGGTCTCCCACATGATATAGTTGGTAATGTCAACGATATTGTTAATAGAACGCGATCCGACGCTATGCAAACGTTCAGCCATCCAATAAGGTGAAGGACCTACTATAATATCCGTAATAAAACGGCCAGAATAACGAAAGCAGCCTCGAGGATTGAGGATATTTACATCGATAAACTCTCTGATATCACCGGCAATGGTATTGAGTTCTGCACCAGGCTTTTTCAGAGTCAGGTCATTGATTGCAGCGATTTCTCTGGCAATACCGATAACGCTCAGGCAATCAGGGCGGTTAGGGGTAATAAAAATATCGATGACTGTATCCTGTTCTCCCAAATATTCATCCAGATTTTTTCCAATGGGAGCATCATTATTCAGGATCATAATACCATCGGCTCTATTGGTCAATCCCAGTTCTGCTTCTGA
>CAYNUX010000197.1:0-7265 GCA_964400115.1 uncultured Cytophagia bacterium | reverse complement strand
TCTACCGGGATCTCATCCGCTTGCGACTGAATCGCGACAATACAAGCAAGGGACTTTTGGGACCCCATATCCAGGTCTTTCATGTCAATCAAGAGGACAAAATTTTAGCCTATCATCGCTGGCAAGACGGAGGTAAAAACGATAGCGTTGTCATTGTTTTAAATTTCGCAGATAGAAACTGGACGGATTACCGCATCGGTTTCCCGGCTGCCGGACACTGGGAACTGGTGTTTAACAGCGATTGGAATGGTTATGATGAGAGCTTTGGAAACTGGCAGAGCTCCAGTGTCAACGCACTGGAACCTTCCCGGGACGGATTTGCAGCGTCGGGGTCTCTCGGTATAGCAAGTTACAGTGCATTGATTTTTACGCTAAAATAGGCTCTTTATAGTCATAGAGATTAAACCGGGAACGCTGTAGGCTCTGTGGTGAGAGCTCTTTGGTTTTTTCACCCCAACAAACACAGAGTTTTAATGTTTTTCAACGGTGAGCCGGGTAAAAACTTCTAATAAACACAATGTTGCTGATTTTTATGACAAAGAAGAGATTAACAAACGTGCCCGGTTAGCTAAATTTGCACACAAGCGAGGTGAGATCATCTTCCTGCAGGGAGGTGCGGGAAAATTGTTGGACAGAATCGAAAAGTTTTTCAATCATCTGTAATGAAGGCAAGTGCAGGGATTGGCGAATGACCTCCAGGGCACGAGACTCGCCGAACTGTTGTTGATTGTCACCCAGGGTTTCAACGATACCATCGGTAAGCAAAACAAGGGTGGTGTTAGGCTGAACGAGAGTGGTTTGGCTGGTTTTGAACTGATAGTCGTCAATAAAACCGAGGGGCACGCCATTGCTGGTGAGTTCTGAACAAAAGTGTCCGTCATTCCGAAAAATATACCCCGGCTCATGGCCAGCACTGGCATAATCGAGGACTCTTTTCTTCACATTGATCCGCACCAATACCAGCGTAACAAAATGTAGTTTATCCAAATCTGCACACAATTCATTATTCAGCAATGTGAGGATACGGCCGGGGTCATATTCAAACCTCGTAAAGGCTCGCAAATAAGCCCGGACCTCGGCCATGATCAATGCAGAGCCAATACCATGTCCGCTGACATCACCGACGATCAATGCGATATCATCATCATCCAGGGTGACAACATCAAAATAATCTCCACCTACATCCACGGCAGGACGGGCAACCGCTGCGATATCGAGACCAGATATTTGGGGAGTAATGTTGTAAAATCGCTGTTGAACCTCTCTGGCAATGCGAAACTGGAATTCTTGTTCCTGTTTTTCCTTTTCCTGGGTCATATCTTTAATGACGGAAACAAAATGAGTGATTTTACCCATCTGATCTTTTAAAGGCGTTATAGACTGCTGACACCAGTAAAGATCACCACTCTTTTTTCTGTTTATAAATTCACCCCGAAAAGGTTTACCGCTCAATATGGTGGACCAGAGCTTTTTATAGTCATCCGGGGGCTGTTCACCGGACTTTAATATTTTAAACGTTTTGCCAATAACTTCATCGCGACTATACCCGGTGATCTGCTCAAAAGCAGGATTGACAAAAGTCATAATGCCTTTTTTATCGCTGATCACGATGCTGTCTGCTGTCTGTTCGACCGCCTTTGAGAGAATACTGAGTTCTTTTTTGGATTTCTTTTGATCGGTTATATCTTCTGCATGAATTATTAGGGTATCTGGCGCCAAAAAGATATAGCTCAGATTAAAATCTCGATAAAAATCATATTCCTGTACTTTGAAAAATCGCTCGACATTGAGAGAGTTTTTTTCATCAAAACATCGTTTCAGATCCAGCATAATCTGGGGAAAATCCTTAAACATTTCACTGGCACGACGATTGAGATAATGTCTTACTTTGCGTCTGGTCATCAAGGCGGCAGCTCTGTTATAATCGGTAAAGACAAAATCATCTTTTATACACTTCCAGACAAACGTCGGAATCGGCATTCTTTTGAATTGAACACGTTCGCGTTCACGATTTTGTTTATTCTCATTTTCTGCTTTGACTTGCCGGGTGATATCCTGAAAAATCACAATTCCCCCGCTGATCATACTGGTCTCGTCCCGAACGGGTTCAGCGGAAACAGAAATAAAAACACCTCGAGATTTTTTGGAATTTTTAATATAGAGGACCTGATTGAGGATTGTATTTCCTTCCAGGGCCCGGGCCAGCGGTAGTTCATGCGATGGGAATTGAGTTTTTTTATCCGGATAATAGCATCCATAAAGAGATGACCATTGATCTACAGAGCTATCCAGCAAGCCGATTCCGAGAATATCCTCGGCCACCCGATTAAAATAAAGAAATCTGCCATTTTTATCGGCAACGATCACTCCCTCGGTCAGATTATTGAGAATAGAGTGCAATGTTTTGAAATTTGCATTTTGCAAAGGTGTCAGAATATTTTACAAGAGATCCCCGGCCCAAAAAGTGAATGTTCTTGTAAGATCTGGAAAATTCCAATCGATTGCATTTTGGGACATATGTGCGGTCAGACTTTTCCCGGCTTAGATCATTGATAACACTGCAAAAATACGATATAATTCCCATTTGTGACAGTATTAAATCAAAATTCTCGTCATGACTCTGCAAATTACACACTATATATGAATTGTGTACCCCATTTGCCCATCTACCTCGGTTCCTTTACATACAAAGATATGATTATTAACAATTTGCAGACATGACCTCCCGGTGACATTAACATGGCATGTTTTGGGGACGAATAATATTTTTCGGATGCGACCAAAGATTCGCCTTGTTACCCTTAATAGGAAAACAGGAGCGTCAAAACATGAAGATTTTAACCCTCACAATGAATCCAACGGTGGATGTGAGCAGTTCGGTCGAAAATGTGGCAGCAGATCGAAAATTGCGCTGTAATACCCCACGCTATGATCCCGGAGGCGGTGGCATAAATGTTTCCAGAGCGATCAAGAATCTGGGTGGGAAGAGCATTGCCTTGTTTCCCTCGGGTGAACCCACGGGAAGTGTCCTGGAAAAAATGCTCAGCGACCAGGGTATCGATCAACACCCCCTCCCCATTAAAAACAGCACCCGGGAGAACCTGGCGGTACAGGAGACCTCCAGCGAACAACAATACCGTTTTGTCATGCCAGGCCCGGAAATGGAAGAACATGAATGGCAAGAGTGTCTGAAAAAAGCCATCTCATCAGAACCCAGGCCAGAATTCATTGTTGCCAGCGGCAGTCTTTCACCTGGTGTTCCAAAGGACTTTTATGGTCGTCTTGCAAAGATGGCCGGAAAGCAGGGTATCAAACTCGTTGTCGATGCAAAAGGCCAGGCTCTAAAAAATGCACTGCAGGAAGGACTCTATTTTATAAAACCGAATTTCAGAGAGTTCCAGGAGCTGGCCGGACGAAAAATCAAAGATGAAAAGGACAGAGAAAAGGCAGCCAAAGAGATGATCAAAGAGTATAATCTGGAATTTTTGGTCATTTCTTTAGGGGCAGCCGGGGGCTTGTTTACCAGCCGGGATGAATGCAAGAGGATTCATGCCCCTGTGGTAGATATAAATAGCAAGGTCGGTGCCGGTGATAGTATGGTTGCCGGCACTGTATTCAAACTCACACAAGGAGAATCGCTGGTCAAAGCCGTTGAATATGGCATCGTTGCCGGATCCGCAGCGGTGATGACACCAGGATCCGAACTGTGCCACAAAAAAGATGTGGAAAGGCTTTATAAGGAATTGCAATCATAGCAAACTGAATCGGTCATTCCACTTTTCCCTAAACAAAACAAGGAGGGTTTCTAAATGAGTGAAATAAACACAGAGAGAACAGGAAAAACCGGTGAAATGACGTATCATATCGAACCCAAAGCCAAAGTCGCCATCAATGGACTAGGCCGGATCGGCCGGGCGACCCTGAAAATCATTATTGAAAATCCTGATCTTGAACTCGTTGCGGTCAATGATATCGTGGACGAAGGCAACCTGGCGTATCTGCTAAATTATGATTCTGTTTACGGAAGATATGACCGGCATGTGCAAGCCTCTGAAGGCATTCTCAAAATAGATGACCAGGAAATCAAAGTCTATCATAAAAAAGACCCTGAAGAGCTGCCCTGGAAAGATCTGGGTATCGATGTCGTTTTTGAATCAACCGGGATCTTTACCAACAAACCGGACCTGGAAAAACATATCCGTGCCGGTGCCAAGCGGGCACTCCTCTCTGCTCCTGTCAAGGGAGAGGGTGTGGAAATGGTTGTGTATGGAGCGACAACACCGAGCTCTGATGATTTAGAAATTATTTCCTGTGCATCATGTACAACAAACTGCATCACACCGGTGGTAGAGATACTGGGCCGGCACATAGGAATCCAAAAAGCAAATATGACAACGATACACGCATACACGTCTTCACAGGAAATCGTTGATGGACCGTCGAAAAAATGGCGCCGGGGAAGAGCCGGAGCCCTGAATTTCGTGCCCACAACCACGGGTGCGGCAACGGCGACCACAAAAGCCTTGCCCCAATATGAGGGTAAATTCGATGGGGTTGCCATAAGAGGACCTATTCCCGTAGGCTCGATTGCCGATCTCAACTTTGTGACAGAAAAAAAGACGTCTGTTCAAAAAGTCAATGAAATTTTCAAAAAAGAAGCCGAATCAGATCGCTATAAAGGAGTCCTGGCGGTTACCGAAGATCCGATTGTATCCTCTGATATCATTAAAAATCCCCATGCCTCTATCGTCGATCTCACCATGACCCAGGTCGTCGACGGTGATCTGCTCAAAGTGATGAGCTGGTATGACAACGAATGGGGGTATGCTAACCAGATGGTGCGCCAAGCCATTGCCATGGTCAGCAAAAGCCAACAAAAAGCCTGATATCAGAACCATTTCGAACAGCAAGGGAAGAAAATTCCCTTGCTGTTCGATTTTTTTTTTATATCTTATGAATTATTTACTCACGCAAAGCCGCCAGGACGCTAAGAAAAAAAAAAGTCTCTTTACTATTTTGTTATATAATGGCTTGAATCAAAATGCTCATTAAATAAGTTTTCAATCTAAACACTATTTTTGCGCCTTTGCGTATTTGCATGAGACTTGTTCTGTTTCAGACAAGAGTGATATCTTTTTTTGGGATTATGTAATTCCAAAAATTATAGCTGGAGTAAATATGAAAAGCGGATTCCACGTTATGACCATAGCCATTCTCCTGTGGCTATCTTTTGTTTATGGACAGGATTCTGCCACAGTTAAAGAGATTGTGCAAAAAATCGATGAGCTTTATCGAAGCGAATCGAGCTATGCGGAAATGGAGATGGAAATCATCACCCCTCACTGGCAACGAACGCTGAGGATGAAAGTCTGGACCGAAGGAATGAAAAAAACATTTATTCGAATCCTGGAGCCGCAAAAAGAACGAGGTGTGGGAACATTACGCATCGGCAACGAAATGTGGAACTATTTACCGCGGACATCCAAGGTGATCAAAGTCCCGCCTTCCATGATGATGAGTTCGTGGATGGGTTCTGACTTTACCAATGATGATCTGGTGGATGAATTTTCCCTGCTCACCGACTATACCTATGACCTGGTGGAACCGGAGGATGCCAAAGAGGGGTACCTCTATGTCAAATGCGTTCCCAAGCCGGACCGCCCCATCATTTGGGGGCATATCCTCATGCAGGTTCGTCAAAACGACTATATTCCGGTCCGGGATGAATACTATGATGAAAAAGGCAAACTCATGCGGGTCATGAATTTTCGGGATATAAAAGTCTTTGACGGACGCAAGATCCCTTCTGTCATGGAATTGATTCCGCAGGATGAAAAGGGAAAAAAGACCGTGCTCACTTATCTTGATGCGAAATTCAACATTCCGATCAACGAATCGGTTTTTTCATTGCGTAACCTGAGATCATGGAACTAGCACACGTGGATAATCTATTATGATCACCCTGAAAATCGCTTTCCGCAATATATTCAGACAGAAACGCCGCAGTCTCTTGACGGCTCTTACCATGGCCGGTGGTGTCATTCTCGCTGCCATTTCCATTGGATGGTCAGATGGAACCTATACGACGATCATAGAGATGTTTACGCGTAATCGTCTCGGGCACATTCAGCTACATAAAGGCAATTATCGCAGCCGGCCTTCACTCTATAAAACCATCCGCCACTATGAGCAAGTCGGTGACACCTTGTCCCGAATCCGGGGCGTCGAATTCTGGTCACCAAGGCTTTATGCTGGCGGTCTGGCTTCTGTAAGAGACAAGAGCGCGGGCATTCAACTCTATGGTGTCGATCCAGAGCTGGAAAACAAAGCCACTCATCTGAATGAAAAAATCATAGAGGGCAAGAATCTATCCACCCCCTCTCGCGAAGCATTATTGGGCAAGGGGCTGGCGAACGTCCTGAATGCCAGTGTCGGAGATTCGGTCGTCTTTTTATCCCAGGCGGCAGACGGATCTATAGCAAATGATCGCTATACGGTTGTCGGACTGGTCGAAAGCGGCGATCAAATGGCTGACCGCACTGCATTTTATTTACATTTAGTTGATGCACAACAAGTCATGGCATTGCCCGATCAGGTCCATGAAATTGTGGTTATCGCTTCTGATCTCGAAATGGTCGACCCTCTTGTAGATCGAATCCAATCCCGCTTGCAAAATAAAGAGCTGCAAGTCGCACCCTGGCAGGTATTTGCGAAAAGTTTTTATCAGGCTATGCAGGCAGATGTACAGGGGATGTGGATTATGCTCCTGGTCATTATGCTGATCGTGGCTGTCGGTGTGTTGAATACTGTACTCATGTCGGTTCTGGAACGCACCAGAGAATATGGTTTGCTCAAAGCCGTTGGCACACGCCCTTATCAAATTCTCGTTCTGATCATTTATGAGGTCTCTTTTCTGTCCCTGATAAGTATTGTTGTGGGAACCCTGGTCGGCATTATTCTCAACTCGACCCTGGCGCAACAAGGCGTTCCACTGCCCCAGGCATTTACCTATGGGGGTATAGAATTTACAAAAATGTATACCACGGTAAATCTCCGCAGCATTACCCTGCCAGCTCTTACCGTGCTGGTTACGGCTGTATTGGTTTCTATCTTTCCAGGAATAAAAGCAGCCCGAAATAATCCGGCCAAATCGATGCGAACGCACTGAGAGGAATTATGTGGATATTTTTAAAAATGGCCTGGCGCAATCTGTTTCGTAACAAGCGCCGCACTTTTATTGCCGGTACCGCCATTGGCATCGGCCT
>CAYNUX010000196.1:3796-7267 GCA_964400115.1 uncultured Cytophagia bacterium | reverse complement strand
AAATGTACCGGTCATCGCTGTGTACGCACTGCACACACAGCGATGACCGGTACATTTGATTTCAGCAGGGTATGTTTAGGTCCGAGTAATGTAAAGGAAGCCCCCAGAGCATTGACCAGAGAAGATTTGTGCATAACATATTCGTGCGAAACATCGCTATAGGAAAACACGATGTTATCGACATCATAATCTCTAATGATCGTTTCAAGGTCTGACTCGGCCTTGATGGGGATGCCATCGGGATATTGAGATCCTGCAAGCTCTGCCGGATACTTGCGGCCGTCGATATTGGGAATCTGAGTCGCTGTAAAAGCGACCACGTTAATCTGGTCATTATTGCGATAATGCACATTAAAATTATGAAAATCACGCCCTGCAGCCCCCATGATGACTATGTTTTTCTTTTGCATGACAACTCCTATGAAAATGTTTAGCTTTGTTAAAACAATTCATTATAGTCAAGAGTTGGGCGCAGCTAATGATCGGGTACAGTACCCTTGGCGAGATCACGAGTTCTTTCAGGATAAAAATCAAAGGCGTCCAGTGCGTTTTTCATGATCTTAAATTGAGCCAACACAGCACTCCATTCGGATTGCCGAAAGAGCGCTTTGCGAAAGTCAGATGCATGAGGCAGCCCTCTGATATAACTGACAATATGCTTACGCATGATTTTCAATCCGCGATACTCTCCATAAAGATCAATGATTCTCTGAGAATGATACTGACACATTGCTAAAATAGTCGACGGATCAGGAGGCCCGGGGTCATAACCGGTCTCCAGGAACGAGCAGATCCTCTCGAAAATCCAGGGATTGCCCTGAGCTCCGCGAGCGACCATAATTCGGTCACATCCCGTATAGTCCATCATCTTTTTTGCATCCTGTGGTGTCCGGATATCTCCATTTCCAATGACCGGGATGCTCAAAGCGTGTTTCAATCGAGCGATACACTCCCATTTGGCTCTGCCGCTGTATTGCATTGCAACCGTTCTGGGGTGCAAAGTAATGGCCTGAATACCGGCATCCTGCAAGCGCAATGCGAGCTCCAGAGTCAGGTCTTCAGAATCAGCAAGACGCATCTTGGCGGTTACAGGAACCGGTGACCGCTTAACCGCAATGGTTGCAAGACGCTCCAGCCGCTCAGGATCACTCAGGAGAGCTGCACCGGAGCCTTTACGTGTGACTTTTTTGACAGGACACCCAAAATTGAGATCTATACAATCGGGTTGCAAACGCTCCAATAGGGGAACCGTTTTCTCAAATGCATTGGCCTCAGCAATGAGAAGCTGTGCGCCAATAGGACGTTCACTCACATCAAAGTCAAGAATAGAAAGCGAACGGTCATTCCCGTGACTCACCCCCTCAGCCGAAACCATCTCGGTAAAGACCATTGCAGCCCCTTTGGATTTACATATTTGCCGAAAGACCTTGTCCGTCCAGCCCGCCAGAGGCGCTAGAAATGCGGGATTATTTTTCGAACCTGCCAGAAACATGCAAAAATATAGCGCTTTAAACACACGGAATCAAGCTTTTCTTTGCTAAAAGGAGCATAAGCTTAATATTATTGGTACTTTAAAAATTAAAGACAATTAAAAGTCGAGCTAAATAATATGAGGTGATCGCAACAGCAGGTTTAAGGAGATGAAATCAGGGGCAGAACCCTGCCCCTTGTAATTTTCATTATTTTTCAAAAACGCCGTTCAAAATAATGTCAGCAATCTGTTCGCCTGTTTCATTCAAATCGATTTTTTTCGTTCTGGAAAGAGCCCAGTTGGTGCTGATTTGGTCGACTGCACCAAACATGACCTGTTTAAAAATCGTAGATTTGATGTCTTGCCGAAAGACCCCCTCTTTTTGACCTTCTTCGAAAATAGTGGCAATGATGTTCAAATACTCTTTGAACTTTGTTCCCGAATAGGTATGCAGAAATTTGTTGCTTTGGCGCAGTTCGACGATGAGAAGCTGGGCCATGTCCGGTTGCTCCTGAACCATGACGAGATGACGTCGGATAAACGTGCGAATTTTATCTACCGCGTTTTTTTGTTCGGCAATTTCGTTTCGCATCCCATCAATAATGGGTGCCATCTCTTCATCGAAAATGGAAATCAAGATATCGTCTTTATTTTCAAAATAAAGATAGGTCGTGCCGGTGGCGACCCCCGCCTCCTTTGCGACAGCCTCGACTCTTGATTTGAAAAACCCCTCACGCGCAAATACTCTAACTGCAGCCTTGAGAATAGATTCTCGTTTGCCCTTAGCCATGTACCACCCCTTTGTGTTTGATGAATCACGTTCAATTTTATTGTCTTAACCCTAATCTAGCAATAAAAATATAAAAATCAACACCAAAAAATTTTTTTTCATACTTTTAACATATTTTGAATGCTATTCATATTCAACTTGACAAAACCATATTTTTTTACTAAAATAACCAGCCACCGAAAAAGACTCTATATTTATATTAAAATATTTCACTCACAACCATTTGGAGGAAAAATGAGAGTCCTGAAAACGATCATGGCATTGGTGTGCATCATTTTTGCTGTGCAGGTTTATGCAGCCGGTGTTGACCTGACAGGTGTTGGTGCCCGTGCACAAGCACTGGGGAATTATCGAGCCGTTGCAGAAGATTGGAGTGCCATGTACTGGAATCCTGCCGGATTGACCCATGCAAAAGGTTGGCATGCTGGGGCAAGCCTCGAATTTATCACTCCAACTGTAGGTTACACCCCTGCAACCTATACTTCACCCGTATTGGGAGCCGGACAACAATTTAGCGTTCTTCGCTATGAAAACACTGAAAATGAACCCAAAACGTTTCCTATTCCAGCTGCCGGCGTCTATTATACCGGTGAAAAATGGGCTTTTGGACTCGGATTTTGGGCTCCGTTCGGACTGGGTGCTGAATGGGATCTGATGCAGGAAAGCCTCTACAATCCCAACTATCCAATGGTCGAATTTGAAGACGACCTGCAAGTTGTCGATATCCATCCGACAGTTGCTTATAAAGTGAATGATAAACTGTCTGTTGGCGCAGGACTTTCCATTATTCATGCTGACATTATGATCAGAAAACCCAATTTTACGCCCAACCCCGTGCAAGGACTGCTCCAGGTGGCTGTCAGTCCGACATTCAAAGAAACATTCGGTGCAGCAAATGCCATGTATGTCGCCAGCACGATTATGGGTCTCCAATCAACCTTTGCTGATCCAACCAGTCATCTGATAACAGATGTCGATATGCAGGGTGATGGCATGGGATTCGGCTTTAACTTTGGCATAAAATATGATCTGACCGAAACCTTTTCAGTCGGCATTTCCGGTCAGGTGTATAATGACATCGAGCTCGATGGAACTCTGACCAAAGACACCTATTTTGCCCATATGAACGATGGCGGAGCCGCTTTCAGCACTGTCAAGGGGGTGCTGGATTCATTGCAAATTCTGACCGCTCCGGCTGGCGGATTGCAGG
>CAYNUX010000196.1:0-3696 GCA_964400115.1 uncultured Cytophagia bacterium | reverse complement strand
GTGACCCGGGAATCGCCAAAGGCGCCCCGGTCGATATCAAGGCTAATATGCCCCTGCCGATGCGTTTCGGATTCGGCATTGCGTACAAGGGGATCAAGAATCTGCTCATCTCGGCAGATGTTGCCTGGACGCAGTGGTCCACCTGGGATATCATCGGGATCGAACCGGTGAATGATGAGGATGCAGCAGAAGCAGCTGAACTGGTAGAAAACTGGGAAGATGGTATTCGCGCGGGTATCGGACTCGAATATGAACTTTCCAGAGTGAAATTGCGCGGAGGATTCTATAGTGAACCCCGTGCGGCCGTAACCACAACCATGACACCGACTATCCCGGATGTGAATCGCCGCAATGTCATCATTGTTGGCCTCGAAATCCCTCTGGGTCTGATCAATTTGCATGCCAGTTATGAAAAAATGTTTATCGGTGATCTTGATTTTACAGAATGGGTCCAAAATCCGGCTGGAACCGGTTATGAAAATTTGCCGGGAATGTATGACATGGACATCAGTATGGTCATGCTGGGTCTTGGTTATAATTTTTGACTTGGAATAAAATATCGATTTTTGTATGTTTTACAGGGGCCCCCTCATTTTAAGCGGGGCCCTTTTTATTGGCTTGTTTCCAGGAGCTGACTCATGAAATGGCTTTCCTTTCTGCTTTTACTGTCACTATTGTGTTTGGGCTGTGATGTGGATCAGGGTCTCGAGCCCACACAAAGCGGATTTTCCGGCACTGTCTATTTCACTCATGCCTGGCCTGAAGAAACCGATCAGGTGCTTGTCGTCGCTTCAAAGGTCTTCCCCCCTGCTTCACTGGAGGATCTTGTCCTCGGAGAACCCCTTCCCTTAAATGTCGATTCTGTTCGCTATACTCTCTACACCAATCCCTTGCAATTCTCGGCAGTCGGTGTCGTCTGGAAACAAAAAAATCAACCGTGGGATGTCACAAATATTATCGGGATTCATTTCAAAGGCAACGACCGCTTTTCGCCTTCTCTTGTAGAGATACCAGACCGCCGATCCATGATTACAGATATCGATGTCCAGGCAGATCTGAGCCGGGCCAAATTTGCCGTATCCAGCCAGATAAGAGGATCCATCTCTGTCACAGGCGAGTGGCCCTCTACTGCCGAATCCGTTTTGATCATTGCCTCACAAAATGTCTTGCCCACCGGATTGCTGGATATTCAGTTCAGTCAACCCATTGAAGCAGGATTTGATTCTACAAACTATACCTTTACTGTACAACCCGGGACGTATCGATTGATCGCCGTGCTTCTTTTGCAAAGCGATACCCCTTTGGGGGTCGAATCGATCAAAAACTTTTACCGATCCAATCCCAACTCTCCGTTTCCCGGGAGTGTAACCGTAAACACGGATACCTCAGTTGTCGATAACATAAACATGATCCTGGATTTTTCTGAATTGTGAGATACCCTATGCAGAAAATTAATAGCGGCAACCTGACTCTCTTTTATGCACTCGTGATTCTCTTTTTCGTGACCTCGACGATTGCCCGGGACACCGGAAAAATCACAGGCCGCGTACTGGACAATAAAAGCCAGGAGCCATTACCCGGGGCCAACATTCTCCTGGTGGGGACTGTTCTCGGAACGTCTTCAAACCTCGACGGCTTTTTTACGATAACACGTATTCCTGCAGGATCCTATGAGCTTCAGATATCGATGATGGGATATATACAAAAACAGCTCAAACTCCGGGTGCAAAACGACCAAACTCTGAATCTGGGCACCATTGCCCTGGAAACGACCATCATCGAAACCCCCGAACTCTTGATCACTGCAAATAAACGACGTCAGAATATCCAGGATTCGCCGGTCAGTGTGGGAGTCATGACCCGGCGTGATTTGAAACGGAAAAACCATGTTTATATAGACAAGTTACTACAGTATGCTTCGGGTGTGAATTTTATCGGATCTCAAATCAATATAAGAGGCTCTTCCGGATATAACTATGGCGCCGGCAGCCGGGTGTTATTCCTGGTCGATGGTGTTCCGGTCATGCCGGGTGACAGCGGAGATATAAAATGGGATCTGGTGCCCGTGAATCAGATCGAACGTATAGAAATCATCAAAGGCGCAGGCTCTGCCCTGTATGGCTCGAGTGCTTTGGGCGGGGTGATCAATATCATCACCAAACAAGCCCTTGCCAATCCTGTCACCCATATCCGGTTTTCGGCAGGAATGTATGACGACCCCGCCTATGAGACCTGGCAATGGACGGACAGAACGCTACACTTTGATAATATCAATATCGACCACACCCGGCAGCTCTCGTCAAAAGCCGATCTCTTTCTTGCAGCAGGCCGTCAACAATCCACAGGCTATGCGCAAAATGGCCATTATCAACGCATTAACGCCTCTGCAAAGTTGTCGCTGAAAACCAGCCAGCAATCAAACCTGACCCTCTCTTCGCATTACGAAGGTGGAGAACGAGGAACGCAACTGCTTTGGAAAAGCCAGCGCTATGCTCTCGAGTCCAACCCGGAAGCACTCGGCGATCATGTACGATCCAATAAATTCAGTTTATATGGAATTCATAACTGGGCCGTGAATAAACGGGTCGGACTGAAAAGCAGAGTCTCTTACTTTCGCAATACCTGGAAAAATATCTTTCATGATAATATCTCCGCATCAACCGCTCAAAGAATAGGACTCGAGGTTCAATCCGATTTTCAATTCACAGAAAATCACTCCCTGATCATGGGCATGGAAGAGGCCTGGGATCATGTGAATTCTGATTTGGTAGGCGATCACGATCAAAATATGATTTCCTTTTACATTCAGGATGAGCAAATTGTATGGCATACCGTGCATCTATCTGCCGGTGTGAGATATGATCATCAATGGGTGGATATCGGCTTTAACGATTCGCGCTGGAGCCCCAAAATAGGACTCGTCTGGCATGTCCTTGACCGGTTTACCCTTCGGGCCTCCTCGGGTAGCGGTTTTCGCGCCGCTTCAATGTCTGAACGGTTTTCTGATTCCATTTACAGCGGACTGAGATTATTACCCAATCCCGATCTAAAGTCAGAGACTGCCTGGTCCCATGAAATCGGATTCTATGCCCGGCCCTTGCCCTTTTTGTTCGTGAATATTGCGGGTTTTTACAATGATTACTGGGATCTGATCGAACCCGAACCCGATGCCAATCAAAACATACGATTCACCAATGTCACCCGGGCGAGAATAACCGGAATCGAATCTCACGTCCAGATGGTCATTCCCGTTTTACGTTGGATTACCGATGTGAGCTATACGGTTCTCGATCCGCAAGATCTGGATCACGATATTCCTCTTGCGTATCGACCGAAATCCATGCTGACCGTTTCCACGAGTTATCGGTACAAGGTTGCCCAGGCAGGCATCGATTATCGTTATATCGCCAGACTGGACCAGGAGGCGGTAAAGCTCTATCCCAATGATGACAGGGTACCGCAAAAGATATGGGACGCTCATTTGTCACTGTTTTGGAAAAACTGGGAACTCGCAGCGCATGTAAAAAATTTATTCAATCACAACCACACCCAGGTCGAACGTACACTGCTTCCCATTCGTCACTATTTGCTCACGCTGTCGAGTGAGATCTAGACCATAGCACTCTTGTCCAAAATAGACAAAAAAAAGATCAACGCAGAGGACACAGAGAAACCGCAGAGGTCGCCAAGAAAATA
>CAYNUX010000195.1:0-7270 GCA_964400115.1 uncultured Cytophagia bacterium | reverse complement strand
ACAATTCGGTAGGGCAAATCGTCGAACATTTGAAAATGAGCGGGCTGGATAAAAATACTATTATCATATTTGCCGGAGACAATGGTTTTTTTCTCGGAGAACACGGACTGGCAGGCAAATGGCTGATGTACGAAGAATCCATCCGAACCCCCTTGATCGTTCATGATCCGAGGCTAAACTCTGATCAACGCGGAAAGAGTCGTGATGAGATGACCCTGAATATCGATATCGCGCCTACGATCATGGAGCTGGCCGGGATCGCGATCCCTGACCACATCAAAGGACAGAGTATTGTTCCCCTGGTGCGAAATCAGCAAAACAGCTGGCGTGATGCCTGGTTCTATCAGCATTATGCTTATGGTGGTGATCCGAATGCCAGAGTGTATATTCCTCAGAGCGAAGGCATTCGCACCGCACGCTGGAAATATATTCGATATGTGGGAAAAGATCCTGTTTTTGAGCAACTGTTCGATCTTAAAAATGATCCAAAGGAAACGAAAAACCTGGCTTTTCAGCCTGATTATCAGGATATTAAAGCACAGTTGAAAAAACGTTTTGACTCGTTAAAAAAAGAGGCAACACAATGAAAGTGGGTTTGTTTTGTATTGGACTGGATACGTATTGGCCTCAATTTGAAGGGTTATTGCCGCGTTTATTGGGCTATAAGAATCGCATCAAGGAGAAATTGCAAGACCTGAATGCAGAGGTCGTCGATTCAGGAATGATAGACACCCCCTTTAAAGCACGAGAAGCAGCAGAAAAATTTGGCGAGGAAAACGTGGATGTACACTTTCTGTTCGTTTCCACTTATGCCTTGTCCCATAATGTACTGCCCGTTGTTCAACAATGCCGTGTCCCTGTCATTGTGCTCAATCTGCAACCGGTTCCTGCCATCGACTATGATCATCTGAACAGCATGGACGATCGTGGCAAGATGACAGGAGAGTGGCTTGCTCATTGTCAGGCGTGTAACCTGCCCGAGTTGGTATCCGTATTCAATCGCGCCCGTATCGATTATTATCTTGTCACCGGCTATCTGGAAGAACCCTATGTCTGGCAGGAAATAGATGCCTGGTTAAAAGCTTTGAAGGTTAAAAAGACAATGGCTCATAATCGGCTCGGAGTATTGGGCCATTATTATAATGGCATGCTCGATGTCTATAGCGATCTCACATTATTGGCCAGCACGTTTGGCAATCATTTCGAGTTGGTGGAATTCGGTGTGTTGAAAGGTTTTTTGGATCGGGTGTCAAAAGAGCAAACCGCGCAGAAAATAGAGCAATTTAACCACGAGTTCGATATTTCTGATGATTGTTCACAGCACGAGTTAGAGCGCGCAGCTAAAACCTCTGTGGCCCTCGATCAGTTTGTCACCGATTATCAGTTGGGGGCCCTGGCCTATTACTATGAAGGTATCGGTGATCCTGTTTATCAGGATATCATTACCTCGGTCATCCCGGGATTCACATTGCTTACCGGCCACCATGTGCCCACTGCCGGAGAGTGTGAGGTGAAAAACGCGCTGGCCATGAAGATTTTGGATTTGTTTGGGGCAGGAGGTTCGTTTTCAGAATTTTATGCTATGGATTTCAATGACAATGTCGTTCTTCTCGGTCACGACGGTCCCGCTCATTTTAGTATCGCTGAAGGTAAAGTAAGCCTGGTGCCGGTACCGGTTTATCATGGCAAACCCGGAAAGGGACTTTCGATCCAAATGAAAGTCAAAGACGGGCCGGTGACCTTGTTATCAGTGATTCACACGCCCGAGGGTATCAAGCTGCTCATGGCTGAAGGAGAGTCTGTGCCTGGTCCCACCCTGCAAATCGGCAATACCAACAGCCGCTATCGTTTTAATTTGGAGGTGAGAGACTTTATCAACCAGTGGTCTCTGGCGGGTCCGGCTCATCATTGTGCCATTGGAACCGGTCATGTGGCCGATTATCTTCAAAAACTGGCAGCACTTTTGAAAATTGATGCGATCAAGATAGGTTGAAAAGGAGATTAACTTTTTGAAACGAATAATCGTTTTGATGGTGACCATGCTGACTTTTTTGAGTTGCCAAAAGTCGGAACAAAAAGAGGGTGCATTATGGCCGGCCATAACCAAAGAGAGCAAGCCATGGACTTATTGGTGGTGGATGGGCAGTGCGGTCGATAAAGAGAATCTCGACTATAATCTGGAGCTTTTGCATGAGGGGGGTTTTGGGGGTGTACATGTCATTCCTATTTATGGAGTAAAGGGTGAAGAAGAAAATTTTCTTCAGTATCTTTCTCCAGAGTGGATGGAAATGCTCAACCACACCATCGCAAAAGGAACCCGTCTGAACATGGGTGTGGACATGACCATTGGCACAGGGTGGCCTTTTGGCGGTCCTCAAGTGACTCAGGATATGTCTTCGGAGCGTTTACACTCTATTGAACATTCTGTCTCTGGTGAACGAGAGGTCTCAATAAACCTGATCGAAAAAATTCGTGAGCCCATCGGTCGCAGATCATCGCCAGATTCCCATTTTAAATTGATTACCGTTCAAGCCTTTTCTAAAAACGGTCAGCGAACAGAACTCATGCCGTATGTTCAGGATAAGGCTCGGTTAATCTGGCAATCTGATATGGGAGAATGCAGCATCATTGCTCTGATCACCGAGTCCCCGGTACAACAGGTCAAACGAGCTGCTCCGGGTGCAGAGGGGAACGTACTGGATCCCTTTTCCGTTGACCATTTGCAAGATTATCTCGATCGCTTTGATCGTGCGTTTGCAGCATCTGAGGATAGCAAGATTCGTTCGTTTTATCACGATTCCTATGAATATTATGGGGCAGAGTGGACCGATGATTTTCTGCGACAATTTGAACAGCGGCGAGGATACGACCTTAACGATCACCTGATAGAGTTTGTCGGACATAGTCAATCCGAGACCGCAAAGCGAGTACGTTCAGATTATAAACAAACACTGGCAGAATTGCATACCGAGTTTATCCGACAGGCCGCTGAATGGAGTCACAAAAAAGATGCTCTCTTGCGAAATCAGGCACACGGCTCACCTACCAACCTTTTGGATACCTATGCGGCTGCCGATATCCCTGAAATCGAGATCTTTGGTGCACCGGATTTGGATATTCCCGGATTGCGACGCGAGGAGGGATTCATCCGAGAAGACCTGACTGATCCGGCGATGCTGAGATTTTCTTCTTCGGCTGCCCATGTAGCAGGTCATAATCTCGTGGCTTCTGAAACGTGTACCTGGCTTTCCGACCATTTTCGTGTTTCTCTTTCTCAGGTAAAGCCAGAGGTTGATCTCTTGTTTCTGAACGGCATCAATCATATTGTCTACCATGGTATTGCTTATTCTCCTAAAGATGCGATATGGCCGGGGTGGCAGTTCTATGCATCGACGAGCTTTGCACCCACCAATACCCTCTGGAGGGATATCCATTCACTGAACGCCTATGTCGCCCGTTGTCAATCGGTATTGCAGGCCGGAAAACCGGATAACGATATGCTTGTCTACTTTCCCATATGGGACATTTGGCATGACGGGAGTCAAAAACCGCTTGGACTTCAGGTACACAATATAGAAAACTGGCTTTTGCAAACCTCTTTTTATGACAATATCTCAAAGTTAATCGAGAATGGTTATACCTTTGATTATATCTCTGATGATCAAATTGAACGATCAACTGTTGATCAGGGTGAATGGACAACACAAGGAAACCGTTACAAGCTTTTGGTCGTGCCGGATTGCCGGTTTATCCCCGAAACAACCATGCAAAAAATCGCCGCACAGATTAAAAAGGGCGCACGAGTTCTCTTTGTCGATAATCTTGATAAAAAAGTCCCGGGGTATGGGCAGTATGCTGAGAGACAGGGGATAATGGATCGACTCATAAAAACCCTTTCTGCTGATCAACCGGATAACATCGATATAGCAGTGGATCTCGAGGCCGCCCTAGAAAATATGGGTATAGCGAGGGAAAAGATAACCGAGCATGCTGTCGATTTTATCCGGCGCAAAATCAAGAATGGCCGGTATTACTTTATCGCCAACCAGCAATCGATTCCGTTACATGACTGGGTTGAATTGTCGTTTCCTGCAAAATCTGTTGTGATTCTGGATCCCCTTACAGGAAAGAGCGGTCAAGCCAAATTCAAAACCGGCAAAAATTCTTGTTCTGTTTATCTGGATCTTGAACCGGGTGAATCGCTCATTCTTAAAGCGTTGAACCAAGAATTTGAGGCAGATCCATGGATCTATCTCAAACCGCAACCCGATGCTTACTTTATCGATGGCGAATGGTCCATTCGGTTTCACAAGGGGGGACCCGCGTTACCGCCATCACAACAGGTTCGAAACCTAAAGTCCTGGACCTCCTTTGGTGACGCTGCCAACTGGTTCTCAGGCACTGCAGAATACAAAATAACGTTTCGGAGGCCAGAGGTAAACAGCAATCACTGGATTTTGGATCTGGGAAATGTCCGCGAAAGCGCACGAGTATTTGTTAACGGAGATTCTATCGGAACTGTGTGGAGCAACCCTTTTCATATCCCCCTGGTTGAAAAGCTAAAAGCAGGAGAAAATGAGCTTGTCATTCAGGTGACAAACCTTGCTGCAAATCGCATCCGGTACCTGGATACAAAAGGTGTAAATTGGAAAAAATTTTATAATATCAATTTTGTTAATATTCATTATCAACCTTTTGATGCATCGATCTGGGATCCGGTACCCTCTGGGTTACTGGGTCCTGTAAAGCTCATTCCTGCGACGCTCCGTTCGCTTTGAGCATAGCACCGATGCTGTATAAAAAAAAATATCAATAATATAACTCTCTCGGAGAAAAAGAGTGGTATTTAATATATACACTGCTCTGATTCTCTCTCCTCCGTTGCCGGCTCGTCGCGCCGGCAACGGTTTTTATCCGTTTAATCATTCCGGAGAAGAACGATGAATCCTCTATTGGGTATTTTCTTCCACGCAGTCGGCGGATTTGCTGCCGGAAGTTTTTACATTCCGTTTAAAAAAGTAAAACAGTGGGCATGGGAGGTCTACTGGCTGATCAGCGGGGTCTTTGCCTGGCTTTTGGCGCCCTGGTTTGTCTCTTATCTGGCCGTGCCTGAGCTCGGTCAACTGCTCAAGAGCATCCCTTTTGAATATATGGTCTGGCCCTATATTTTTGGCGTTTTATGGGGAATCGGAGGGCTGACCTTTGGTCTGACCATGCGCTATCTGGGCATGTCTTTGGGGATGGCAATGGCTTTGGGTTTTACGGCTACGTTTGGTACTCTGGTTCCGCCGTTCTATTTTGGCACATTTGATTATCTCTTGTCTCATCTTTCAGGAATCGTCACCCTTGTCGGAGTGGGTATTACATTGACCGGTATCGCGATCACCGGCAAGGCCGGGATGATGAAAGACCGCGAGCTCTCTGAAGAAGAAAAACGCGCCAGTATAGCTGAATTTGATTTTAAAAAAGGCGTGTGGGTTGCTATTCTCTCCGGTGTGATGAGCGCTTGTTTTGCATTTGGTATTTCAGCGGGCAAACCCATCGCAGAGATGGCGGTTCAAGCAGGTTCTCCGGTGCTTTTTAGCAACAGCCCTTCCTATATTTTTATCATGGGTGGCGGATTTACAACCAATTTCATCTGGTGTATGTACCTCAGTAGAAAAAATAAAAGTTTTGGCGATTATGTCAAAAAATCCAAGGATACTCCATTGCTGGCGAATTATATTTTTTCTGCCCTGGCCGGACTGGTTTGGTATTGCCAGTTTATGTTCAATGGCATGGGGACCACGCAAATGGGTAAATACGATTTTGCCAGCTGGAGTATTCATATGGCTTTTATTATTACCTTTAGCAATATGTGGGGATTGATCCTGCGCGAGTGGAAAGGATCCAGCAAAAAAACCATTAAAGTGATTATCATTGGCTTGCTCGTTTTGGTCTTTTCCACATTGGTCATCGGAGCCGGGAATTATCTGGTCAAATTTGAATAAAATAAGCAGAGAGAGAACAAAAATAATCCCCAACAGCTTACCAGAGGCATCCCTGCAGGGACGAGTCGGACGGTAGAAACCAGGACATCCGACAGGGACGGCTCAACGCAAAGGCTCAGAGAGACGCAGAGAAAAAAAGTAATGCGAAATTCTGCTCTTTTTGTTGCTCTGCGTTGAAGAGCAGGTTGAATACTTTTGTATCTCGTTCCCAGCCTCTGGCTGGGATTGCATTTCGTCGGCCCTGCTTGTAACTCGATTGACCAGGAATTAACTATGATATCCAGATAACGAGGAATTTATGGAAAAAGTAGCCTTTAAAATGAAGCTCAAGCCCGGCTTTGAAGCCGAATATGAAAAGCGACATGATGAGATCTGGCCAGAGTTGGCTGACGAGCTTAAAAACGCCGGCGTATCCGATTATTCCATCTATCTCGATCCGGAAACCCTGACCTTATTTGCCGTACAAAAGGTAGAGGATCCACAAAAAGCGGATCAGTTGCCCCAGAGTCCGATCGTACGCAAGTGGTGGGATTATATGTCCGATATCATGGAAGTGAATTCCGACAATTCTCCGGTTGTCGTGCCTTTGCTGCAAGTCTTTCATTTGGAATAGGCG
Organism: uncultured Cytophagia bacterium; assembly: GCA_964400115.1. Taxonomy (GTDB): domain Bacteria; phylum Zhuqueibacterota; class Zhuqueibacteria; order Residuimicrobiales; family Oceaniaggregativiventaceae; genus Oceaniaggregativivens. Next base: position 664 of record CAYNUX010000195.1, on the reverse strand, counting down.
ATACAGGACGATTTTTTTTAAAAAATTTCATCAGGAGGAATTATGACCCCCAGAGAACGTGTCTTACGAGCATTTCGGCTCAAGGAAGGAATGCCTGACAGAGTGCCTATACAATTTGAATTGTGTAAACCCTTGCTCGAGCATTTTAGTAAAAAGCTCGATATCCTTTTGAACTTTAATGACAATCTGTACGAGGATGTCTCGTTTCGCATCAGCGGAAACGAGATCCGCACCGCCATGGGATGCGATGTGGTGGTCACAGGCGCAGGTACGGCAGACTCTTTTACACCTCAAACTTTTGACGATGGCACCTGGCTCAACGAGTATCAGATGCGCATGCACCAGGGCGATGTCTATGTCGAGGTCGCCGAATATCCCTTGGCTCATGCTCAAACTGCAGACGATATTAAAAACTATGAATTTCCTGATCCTCTTGCAGCCGGTCGTTATCGCGATGCTGAACACCTCGTCGCCAAATACAAACAAGATTATCTGATTGTCGGCGATATCGAGGTGACCATTTTCAGCCTCGCGCATCAACTCGTCGGCATGGAAAAGCTGCTCATGGATATGGCACTGGGAGCCGAATATGTCGAGCCTCTGTTTGCTGCGTGTACTGACTTTCAAATCGCTATTGGCAAAGAATTAATCAAACGGGGATGCG
>CAYNUX010000194.1:0-7284 GCA_964400115.1 uncultured Cytophagia bacterium | reverse complement strand
AATTCTTCTTTAGCAACCAATCCGGCCTGCACCTTGTTGCTGATGATTTCATAACTCTTTTTTTGATTTTCATACTCTTCACGTGCGATTTGTAATGAGAGCTTTTTTTGATAAGCATCGTAAAATTGCCGTGTGACTCTTAATTCCAGTGCCAACCGTTCGATGGCATAGTTCAGGGATTGGTTTTCATAATTCAGCTCGAGTTGCTTGACAGCTAATTTAGTCCGGTTGTATGTAAAAAAAGGTTGACGATAACTCAGATAAACGTTATTGCTGAACGATTGTTTTCTTTCATTTTGAAATTCGCTGTACGTATCCTGCCATTGAAAACGGTTGATGAATGACAGGGTGCCGTCCGTCCAGTAAAGAGGCTGATCGATGGCAAATGTACCATAAGACTCTTTGGTTTCATTGGTGTTATAGGTGTTGAAAAAAGTATTGAATTGGCGATCCCTGCGAAAGGAAAACGGTGTCAACTGCAATCTGAAACTCGACTTTAGCGAGGCTTTTTGTGCATCCAGGTTATCGCGACTTTGCTGTAGCGAGAGTTTGGCAGATCGAATATTGGGACTGTTTTGAAATGCGGTTTCCAGAGCTTCATCCAAGGTGAGAAGCAATTTGGCCTGGGCAAAACACAGGGATGTCAAAACAGTCATTATCAGGGTGATGGTTTTCATGATCGGGTTCCGCTTGTTCAAAGCTCTGGGAATTTGATAAAAAAAATTTACAGCGGTCATCTGATCCGCAGAGTTTAAAGTTTTTTCCATTTCATGGCATCTGCATAAACGATTTCACCGTTGGATTGATCTGTCAATTCCACAACGGCTTTGTCGGTGAAATAAAAGGTTCCGATCAAGGCCCAGCCGGGTTCTTCTGCGCCGAGATCAAGGATTATTTCTTCATTACCGTCATCGTGGTGAACAACAAAATGATGTTCGCCGAGCAGGGATTCGGAACGACGGCGGCCTCTGCCATAGGGTCTGCTCAGGGCTTGAACGAGGACGCGCACCTGATATTGTCCGCTTTGCGGGACTGTGGTCTCCCATTTAACACGCTTGCTGCCTTTTCCTGGCCGGATATAGAATGCAGAATGGATATAGGTGCCATAAAAATGGGGTAGCAGAGTTTCTGTCCATTCTGCCGGAGGATGCCAGAATTGAAAACGCTTGTAGGGCAGTTCATCGCTATCCTCAGGATTATGTATGATTCTTTGGATAAAATTTCTTTCACCCTGGCTTGTAATTTCAAATCCCTCATCGATGTTGTCAACAATGATTTCGTCGGATGATTGCAATTCTATAGGAGCATTTAATATTTTTTCACCGTTAAACGGAATTGCTTTTTTGTCCAGTTCAAAATCCAAATAGGTATGGGACAGGATGACGGGCAAATTTTTAGAGACCATGGTATTGATATTCAATACGCGCGGTTTCATATTCAAGATCACGCCGATACGCTTTTGCTGATGAGGATCGAGACGGATGAGAAGATCGGGTTCAGATGATTCAACTTCATTGTCAGATCCAAACCGACCCGGCCCGCGACGTCCTCCTTGTCGAATATGAATTTTGGCTACACCGGGTACTGATTCGGGATTTGCCAGCGTAAAGAGAATTTGAAAGCGTTCACGGTCTCCATCCAGGACTTTATAGCTTTTGGGATCCATGAATACAAATCCCGGTACAGCGGATTGATTTTGCCATTGATCCAGTCTTTCGGTAAAATTCATCTCGTTTTCGTCAAACAAGGCATTGAATTCGTTCAATGGAGTCGTTCTAAAGCGATGCAAAGACAGCAAGTCGTTCGTGCGTTCATCAAATGTCCTATACCCCATGTATGAGGCCAGCAAAGTGAAAAGCTGATCGCCCTTGATGTTCAGTGTTGTCTGGGCCAGCTTGGGATCATCGCTCTGATTCAGGATTTCGATCAAGGATTTGTCCTGGAGAGTGATAGCCGCTTTTTCTTCGGGCGTCACCTGTCGAAACATACGTGCATTGGGTCCCTCAAAAGAATCCATCCCCTTTTTTTTATAAAATCCTTCGAGCGCAGAATCGAAAACCGGGAATTCGGTGGATTCGAATTCATATACCAGAGAATAGAACAGCGGAAATGCTGTATAATCCGGCATTACTTTTTCCAGTTGATCGCCAAAAAATCGCCACTCATTTCGGCCTGTCAAGGTAAAATCGATAAATTGCCTAAACGCCCTGGCCTGTTTTTCGGTTTCAGTAATGACCTGGTTACTGCGTTCCTGGCGGCGCTCCATGAAACGCATGGCACTATTGAAATCGGCTCCCCGCCAGATGGAACCGTTCTCGGGAGCAAAAATCATTTCTGGCTGTTGGGTGGCCCAATCCAATGTGCCCAGATGAGAAAAAGCAGAAAACTGGATTGGCACCTCTACCAGCGAAAAGCGCTTAAAGGGATAATCGAGTCCCAGTTTGAGTTCATAAGATTGTTTGGCATCCCTGATCACCGAGGCAAGCGTATCGCTGACCGAGGATAAATATCGTTCAAAGTAATTGTGCTCCGGAAGCGAATAAAGTGCATAGGTCACACTATCCACCTCGATGGAGCGTTTTTCAAAATCACCGATGATCAAAGAGATGCGCGGCAAAGGGGTCTCTGGGCGAAAACGAATCCGGTTGTCGGTCAGCACCTCCGGTGCACCCTGTGATACCACGGTAAGGCCTGGTTGCGTCTCTACAGTCAGATCGAACTGGCTGAACTGCATACGCGATTGGGGCGGCAGCACTTTGCATTGGGTTGCTGCGGGTTCCGGATACCACTGATTTTCAGAGGTGAGCAAGACATAATTGGGCCGTACAAAGCTCAATGCTTTTTCAATGTTGTAAAGCCAGATGCGAAAAGGTTCTTGCCATCGAGTTTCCTCAATATCGCTATAGCATGCGCGATCCTGTATCGTCCCATGATAGATAAACTGTAAATCGAGTGAGCCATTGGGCTGCAGGCCAGGGTTCAGGGGAACCTGAATCAGGTTACCCTTTCGGTGGGCACTGGCAACGAGACCGTTGACGGTCAGGCTGTCGAGCTCGAGTCCGGGATTCAACGTAAACCAGGCCTCCTGGAGGGCTGATGAGTGGGGATTGGTAACCGTGAGCAGAGTTTGCGCTGAAAAATGATCCCCTTTGTGATGCCAGTCGAGTTGATATTTGACGCTTGTAACATTTTCATTATTTTGAATGGTCAGGAGGTTTTGCTGAATGTCGGTGCGCAGGTTCTGTCCATGTTCAAAATAGGTATAGTAGGTAAAGCCAGACCCCACTCCGGCGAGTATGAACAGTATGCCCAGCAACAATGACAAGCTGCGTCCGATACGGGTTTGGGGCATGCGCGGCAGCAACCATATCGTGAGAAAGATCAATCCAATGGCTAAAAAAAGGTAAATGCCGCGCTGTAAAAGAATTAACTTAAGATTTGCAAAGCCGGTGATGTCAGACCAGACCATGGGAAGATAAAATCCGATATAATCGAATATATAATGAAATTTCGGCCCAAGAAAGAATAGGGTGAGGGCAGCATAGCCTAGCAAGATCAAAAAGGCGATGGCCTGATTGCCCACGAGTCGCATGACAAAATAAGCCAGGCCACAGACAAACAGAAAACTCGGAACACTCTGGAGCAAAGGATAGATCACATATAAAAGAGGTTTGAATGGTTGAGAAGAAAAAAAGATTTGAATGATGGCAGGAATAGCCATCACCAGCAATCCAAAGATTGCAAATACCAGAACCAGTCCGAGTGTTTTACCCAGAACATAATCCGCATTGCTCAGCGATCGCATATACACGACCTGAGTGGTATCCAGTTTCTTATCTCTTTTGAGAAAATCGATGGCTAAAAAGACAGCAATAAACGAGGTAGCCAGGTTAAAAAATACGGCATTGATATACGGTGCATATGAAGGAAGGGCTTGAAATACCCAGGGTGAAAAAGGAAAAAGGGTTGTAAAAAAATCAGCGTCAAAGATACCGAGAATCAACAACGTGAGGATTGCAAAAATACGAAAAAACCAGCTTCTCCAGAGGGTCAGAGCTTCATAACGGGCAATTGTCTTGAGTGTGACAAACGATATCATTTTGATACCTCAAAAGTTAGCTCGATTGATATTGAACGCGTGGTGTGTACGTGTTTTAGCGGCTTGTTCGACAAAATAGACATATGCATGTTCAAGGTTGGGCTCTATGGCCTCTGCCTCGTAATCGCTGATCTCGTCGGCAATGATTTCGACATTATAACCCACTTTACTGGGAAGTGTAGAAATTACCGGGAATTGATTTTTAATGTTTTCAAGATCCTGATCCAGAGCATTGATCTTCCATACATGGCCGCGTGCCTGTTCGAGCAGTTGTTGGGGCGGCCCTTGAAAAGCCAGGGAGCCATCCAGCAGCAGGGCCATATTCGTGCATGTGCTGCTAATATCGCCGACAATATGAGTGGACAAGATGATGATCATTTCTTGCTGACCGAGTTCTGCGAGCAGATTGCGAAAGCGAATTCGTTCTTCCGGATCCAGGCCGGTTGTGGGTTCATCGACGATAACGATCTTTGGGCTACCGATCAGAGCTTGTGCAATACCGAGCCGGCGTTTCATACCGCCGGATAACTTGTTGGCCTGGCGTGTTCGTACTTCATAGAGTCCCACTTTTTCCAACAACTCTCCTACAGCCTGTTTTCTTTCCCGGCTATGATGCATGCCCGCGAGAGAGGCACAGTATTCCAGAAATTCGAATGTCGTGAGCTTGGAAAACAGTGAAAAGTCCTGGGGCAAATATCCCATGAGCGAGCGAATCTCTTTGCGATGGGTCTGTAGATTTCGTCCGTCGATCAGAATTTCTCCGGAAGTGGCTTTGAGCAAGGTGACCAGAATCCGCATCAACGTGGTCTTGCCAGCGCCATTGGGCCCGAGAAGGCCAAACATACCGCTCTCAATGGTCAGATTTATTTTCTTGAGAGCGCGATTCCCGCTCGGATAGATCTTGTCGAGATTGCTGATTTTGATGTCCATGAGTGTTCCTGATTTTTATGTTGGACAATAGTTTTGTTCGTACGAGTCCAAGGTTCCCGGGTGCGGGAAAATGCTTTGGTGGCCTGTAAGGGTTATTCGAGATCAGCTCTCTTGTATTTTGGTCATCTCTTCCCGGAGGCAGTCCTGAATATCCTGCCATGCTTTGTGCATATGTGCAGATCGGGTGTGAATATTGCCGATTGCCATCCGAATAACAAAATTGCCTTGCAAAGAGGTATGTGAAAGATAAAGCTTGCGCGATGCATTGATACGGTCCAGCAACTGCATGTTAAATGTGTTGAGTTGATCCTTTTTATCCCACCCCGGGGGATGAGCCCTGAAGCAGATGGTACTGAAAGGGGTAGGGGCCATGCGCTCGAACAGGGGATGCTCATCGATTTGCAGCGCCAGTTGCTGTGCCATGTTTATGCTTTTTTTAATGCGCTCTGCCAATCCTTTTTGTCCGAAATATTTGATTGTAAACCATAATTTGAGTGCTCTGAATCGACGACCTAACTGGATGCCATAATCCATAAGATTCTCTACCTGATCATCTTCATTGGTACGAAGATATTCGGGGATCAGGCTGAACGCCTGTTTTAAAATATGGGGTTTGCGTGTATAGAACGCACTGGCATCAATGGGGACGAAGAGCCATTTGTGAGGATTAAAAACAAGCGAATCGGCACGGTCACAGCCATCGAGCACATACCGAAATTCAGGAATGATTGCCGGAGAGCCGCCATAGGCAGCATCGATGTGCAGCCACAATCCGTGCTTTTCGCACACATTTGCAATATCAGGAACAGGGTCGATACTGGTTGTCGATGTCGTTCCCACTGTCGCCACCACACAGAATGGTTTGAACCCCTCCCGAATGTCGAGCTTGATCGCCTGCTCGAGAGCTTCAGGTCGCATTTTAAAGAGATCATCGACGGCAATTTTACGTACCTGTTTTGAGCCAATACCCAAGGTGATCGCCGCTTTCTCGACAGAAGAGTGGGCATGCTTTGAGGTATATAGTGTCAATCTTGGTGCATTGCTCATGCCATTCTCTCTGATACCCAAATTCAATTGCTCGCGCGCAGCAGCCAAAGCATGTAATGTGCTGACCGAAGCGGTGTCATAGAGGATACCCCAAAATTCTTGTGGCAAACCCAGCATCTGACGCATCCACTGCATAACCTGTTGTTCGAGTTCTGTGGCAGAGGGACAGGTCTTCCAGAGCATGGCATTCACGTTCAAGGCAGCGCTGAGCAATTCGCCGAGAATGCCAGGTGCACTGCTGGAAATGGAAAAATAGGCGAAAAATCTTGGATGATTCCAGTGTGTCATCCCTGGCATGATCAGTGTTTCGATATCGTCGATCAACTTGAGCATGGATTCGCCCTCCAGAGGAGGGCTGTCTTCGAGGTTGCGACGTATGTCACCGGGCTCGACATCCGGTAAGACCGGGCACTCGTCCAGGGTTTCAAAATGTTGTGTGAGCCAATCGACGAGCTTGATGGCTGCTTGACGGAATTCCTGCGGGGACGCATCACCCGGGCTGTTATTCGAATCCAATGGTCACCATGAGATTTATGTCTATTCTGTTGTTTTGATTTGTATCCTTACAGACGGAATCGTTTATGCAATGTTCCATAAAAAATTGAATTAATAAAGGTCATCAACGTAAAAAAGACAGGTTAAATTAAATTCCAGGGCATATTATTTGATCATAGGATCGAGTTTGCTGGTTGTGTTTCAGAGAACCGTGAATGATCTAGCTAAAGAGTAACTCGATATCTTTGCGTGTAAGGGATTTCAGGAATCCTTTGTCGGTGGTAATAAGACTGCTTACCAGCTGCTTTTTTCGATTTTGAAGATCGAGCATTTTTTCTTCAACCGTTTCCCGGGTGATCAGGCGATAAACAAAAACGTTACGCTCCTGACCTATCCTGTGCGCCCGATCCATCGCTTGAATTTCCACGGCCGGATTCCACCACGGATCAAACAGAATGACATAATCAGCAGCTGTCAAATTCAGACCCGTTCCGCCGGCTTTGAGACTGATGAGAAATAGTTTGATATCCGGATTTTCCTGAAAGCGGTGCACGATTTTTTTGCGGTCAATGGTATGACCATCCAGATATTCATAGGCAACCCCTTGTTGATCCAGATGGGAACGGATCAATTTCAACATTCTGACAAATTGTGAAAATATGAGGACTTTATGATTTTCCGCCAAAATCTCTTCGATGAGTTCCTTGAGATGA
>CAYNUX010000193.1:0-7298 GCA_964400115.1 uncultured Cytophagia bacterium | reverse complement strand
GCAATACCTAAAAATCCTAATATTGAGAAAACCCACATCCCCAGGGTATATCCCCCAGAGGAATCATTGGCCCAGCCGATCACGTAATTAAACAATGCCAATCCGATGTTTTGTACCATGGTCATCACACCATAGGCTGTCCCCAGATTCTGTTCTTTGACGATAAGTGCCACAGAGGGCCACATGGCAGCGGGTATCAAGGAAAAAGCCACTCCCATCATAATCATAGGAACCAAAGGATGAACAGGCACATAGATCAGCATTAAATAAACAGGAATCAACAAAAAAGAACCCAGCATCATCAAAGAGGCTCGTTTTCCCTTCAGATCGATCAAGACGCCAAATAGCGGAGTACCGATCATGGAAGCGAATGTGATAAAGCTGGAGGTAAAACCGGCCATTGCACGGCTAACGCCATGATGCTCGATAAAGAATTTAACGGCAAAAGTTTGAAATGGAAAAATAGCAGAGTAAAAGGTAACGCACAAAAGAGTGATATACCAAAAAGAGGCATTTAAATCCTTGAAAACCTGCAGAGATACTTTTTCAACCTCTTCTGCCTCACCCAGATGATACCGTTTTTTGGCATCAGATTCGAGAATAAAATAGATCACGATAGAAAGAAAGGAGACAAGGCCAGCCACGACAGCGATCAATAGTGGCCCCTTCCAGCTATCATATAACCCTCTTGCCCAAAAAGGTGAATTCAGGGCAGTAAACGTTCCCAGTCTTGCGATGGTCAAGTTAAGTCCGAATGCAAAAGAAAGTTCTTTGCCTTTAAACCATTTGGCGATAACAGTAGTAATTGCAACAATAAGAGACTCAGCACCCAGTCCAAATACCAGCCTTCCCGTAGCCATAAGCCACAGTTCGCCCTTGAGAACGGTTATCAAGGCACCTGCCATACACAGGCCGGAAAAGATCAGCGATGCACTTTTTGCACCGATTCTATCAATCAGCACTCCGCCAATGACCACCATAAGGATATTTGGCAGACTATATATTGCATTCAAAGACCCTATACTTTTATCCGAAAACCCCAACTGCAACTTTAGTAAATCGGCGAGAGGGCTGATACTGTCATACACGTAATAATTGCCAAACATGGCCATACTGATAAAAAACAAAACGGTCCAGCGATAAAAAGCAGAAGGCTGACGCTCGATCTGAGGTGAAAGAGTGGTTTTCATAAAGTCCTCGGTTTACAATAGTGCTCGAACCGCAATCATATTTTCACCTGATTGAAAAAAATGAGGAAAAGATAGATTAATAAACAAAACAAATTTCATGAATACAACTGCTTTTTGTTCTTGTTTTAAGCGCACTTTTTTAATATTTTTCAAAAACATGAAAGCAGGCACCTATTTGATATCCATACAAATCCACACTCTTTTTTCACTGGGTATTGCCTACATCCTGGCCCTTTTATGTGCTCGTATTTTGGTTCGTTGGCACATACCAAAAGTGACAGCATACCTTCTCGTTGGGCTTGTCATTGGTCCTTCATTCGGCCATATATTTCAAATCCCCTCACTTTTTAGTGGCCAGGATCTTGTGAACCTTTCAATTTTCAGCCAGATCGCTCTGGCTCTTATTATGCTTGCTATTGGCAGTCAATTCAAAGGAGAAGCACTACAACGCTGGCGAAAGAGTCTAGTGGTACATGCAGGCACGGAAACTTTTGTTACTCTTGTTCTGGTTACACTCGCCACCTTTGCTGTCAATTTTTGGGTTTACGGTCAAGTATTACAGAATAGCCATAATCTTTTCACATCAAGTCTCTATATCGCCCTTTTTGTTGGAATCATCTCAATGGCCACAGCACCGGCGGCCACTCTTCTTGTTATTCGAGAATATGAATCAGAGGGACAAATCACAGAACTGGTACTTGCTCTCGTCGGGCTCAATAACCTGATAACGATCCTGGCCTTTGATGTTGCAGCTCATTTTATCCTGCATCCTACGGGTTCTATTTTTATCCTGTTGTATAAGCTCTTTGCCCCCCTGCTCATGGGACTTGTTTTGGGATTTATTGTCAGTACCTGGGGGCAAAGAATCAGTTCAAAAACTGAACTTCAGATGCTCTTAATCGGCAGTGTGTTGATTGCTGTTGGACTGTGCAAATGGTTGGATCTCAATATCTTTTTAAGCAATTTTGCACTGGGCATGACTATAGCCAATGCCTCACCGAAATCTGATAACCTGTTGGGGTCGCTCAAGGGATTCGACTATCCTTTATATGTCCTGTTTTTTGTTCTGGCCGGAGCAGGACTTCATATCGAGGCACTCGGAGAATTGGGATTGCTGGGTGTCGGCTATATTATCATGCGTGTCGCTGGCAAGTTGGGAGGCAATTGGTTAGGGGCCAAACTTGCAGGTTTTGGTTCGACCGCAGAAAAATATATTGGTTATACCATGCTTGCACAGGCAGGGGTTGCCATAGGTCTGGCCAAAATGTTATCCGAAACCTGGCCAGAGGGGGGGCAAATGATTGAAACGATTATTCTGGGGTCAGTGGTTTTCTTTGAGATCATCGGGCCTTTATCTGTTCGATATGGTTTAGTCAATGCCGGAGAGGTGCCTCTGCTCACCTTATTGGCTAAACGCTCTCCTGAAAATGCTGTGCAGGGTGTGCACCACGTAGTGGAATTCTTTCGCAGTTCCCTGGGTGTTCCTGTGGGGCACAAGCTTAAAAGTCCGGGAGATATCATGGTCAAACATGTTATGCGAAAAAATGTGGACGTCATTTTTGAGGAAACATCATTCGAAGAACTGCTAAGACTGATCGCTCATAGCAGATATGATCGATTTCCGGTCGTCAATCATAAAACAGAATTCCTGGGTCTCATTGACTATAGGGATATTCGTGATCTCATTTTTGACAAAAGCCTTTACCAGATTGTCGTCGCCAAAGATCTTACCAATCCGGTTCCTCTCGTCGTTCACCCAAATCAAACACTCGGAGAGGTATTGGATATCTTTAAACGCTATAGCGATATCACCTACCTGCCGGTAGTGACTGAGGAACATCCCAGGTTGCTTCTTGGCATGGTCAATCAAAATGACATTCTTGCAACATTTCGAAGTGATTATGGAAAACCTTCAACGAGCCATTGAATTCGCCGCTTTTGCTCATCGGAATCAAAAATGGTATTATAAAGCCATAGATGACGTATCGAGTAGGCAAACCCATCTGCAAGAACCTTTTCTTTTTGTGGATTTTCATCATTTGATACAAACCGTCTTTGAGAGGCCGTGATCCTGTTTTCGTCCTTGATAAATTGCCAAGAATTGTGTTTCTTTTCTTTTTGACCCATTGGGAGATTCATCATGGCTTCATCTTCATTATGGACAATGATGTGGTTTCGGCCTCGCGTTGTCATTCGTACGCTTTTGGAAAATTCTCCGCAATATCGTTTGACTCCATTGATCATTTTTGGTGGAATTGCGCAAGCTCTCAGCAATTCTGCGAATCAAAATTTAGGAGAATGGATCTCAACCGGTCAGCTGATTTTGATTTGCATCCTTGTCGGCCCTCTGGGCGGCCTTGTCTCTCTCTATCTCATGTCATGGGTCATACAGCAAGTCAGCCAACGAATGGGTGGCGAAGCAAATATGACTGCACTCCGCACCGCTATCGCCTGGTCGTGGGTCCCTCTGGTCACACTATTGCCTCTTTGGGTTCCAAGGTTAATTCTGTTCAAAGACGAGCTATTCAAGAGCAAAACCCCAACGATTGATTCGATTGCTACGCTAAGCCATTTGTATGACATTAGTCTTTTTATTGACCAGGCCGTTGCCATATGGTCAATGGTCTTGGTCTATGCGGCCGTCTCAGAGGCCAACAAGTTTTCGATTTTTAAGGGAGTTGTTTCGGTGTTGATCTCCAGCATTCTGATTGCTCTCCCCTTGCTTATTTTTATCTCTTTTTTAATGCCTGTTTGATGGAAACACGTAATTTGGGCAAAGAGGTCGAATAGGCAATAATAATGATAACTTTTCTGCTTTATCTCACATTTGATTGTATATAATGTACTCTTACAGATGAATCCATGGCAGTAAAGGCAAGAGAATGAAAGTTATAGATAAAAACAAATTATCCATCGCATTTACGGATAAATCTTTATGTACTCGTTCAGGGACCTGTATTGGGGTATGTCCGACACAGGCGTTATCCATTGGAAAAGATTTTTATCCCAAATTAGATTCAGAAAAGTGTATAGAATGCGGATTATGTGCCAAGACATGTCCGGGCGGCAACGTCATGTACAAAGATCTGACAGAGATCACTTTTGGGCACCGTAATGACAGTAAGACTTTTGATGGACATGTTCGGCATACGTATGTGGGGCATGCAGCAGACAAGAAAATCCGTCAGGGGGGCGCAGGTGGAGGCGTGATAACGGCATTACTGGCTGATTTACTCAAGCGTAATATCGTTCAAGGTTGCATTGTAACGCGTATGAAACCAGAAAAGCCCTGGCACGGAGAAGCCTTTATTGCCCGAAATTATAAAGATCTGTTGACCAGTCAGCAATCGAAATATATTGTCATTCCTTTGAATGCTGTTCTGCAAAAAATTAAAAAAGAGCCCGGGCCTTTTGCTTATGCGGGCCTCCCTTGTCACATCCATGGCTTGCGGTTACTTGAACACGAACACCCCAAATGGCGCGAAAAAATTAAAGTGGTGATAGGCTTGTTTTGTGCTTCTGCTTTAGAACCCTATGTGGCTGAAGAAATGATGGAATGCAGAGGAATCGATAAAAAATCGGTCAAGAATTTTCATTTTCGAGGAGGAGAGTGGCCTGGCAGGCACCGCGCTATCCTCAAAAATAATCAAATCAAGAATTTACATTATTCGAATTTTAAAGACGGAGCGATTAACTATCTGACCTATCTCTACAGTCCATTCCGATGTCAAACCTGTATCGATGGTGCGTCAGAATTTTCAGATATTTCGGTGAGTGATGCCTGGACGCGCAACGAACAGGGACAATACGTGTTTCAATCTCAATCAAAACTATTGGTAAGAACGCCCCGCGGGTTAAAGGTTATTCATGACTCGATCGAGTCTGAGGCATTGATTGCCAGTGATGTCACTCAAAACCAGCATTATCAAACTCATCGTCTGCATACGCGCAAAAAAGGGTTAACCGCTCCTATTCGTGTCGATAGACTCAAACAGGCTGGCAAAACAGTGCCTCTTTATGATCGCCCTTGTCCAACAGCGAGTAAGGAGGATAGACTAACCGAATGGATCGAATCATTGATCATGAAAGCGGGTGAAAAAAGATCGATTCGATATCCCTTGTTCAAGTTTCTTACCTCCCGTTATGGCATACCCATCGTAAAGCTCAGACAATATATTAAAAGCCGCAAATATCGAAAAAAATGATCGCAATGCAAAAAAAGATCATCACTTGGCGAGTAAGAGAAGCGTGTGGTTTACGATCGAACCAGGTAAGGAAAATTCTCTGTTTTCGACATGATAAAACTCACTATACGGGTGACCGCTCTGCCCTCCCACGGCCTGAATGACGAGTGAACGGCTTGAATCAAGCCCCACCCTCACGGTTTGTATCGGAATTCGTGCAGGACTTTTTTCAGATCCAAGACCATATAGGATCGCAACAGGCCGTTTCAACGGCAAAAGTGGCTGCATGGAAACTTTTTTATCCTCCGACCATGCACCCATATCCGGACTCATAACGCGTATCGAGTCCAGGGTATGATAGAATGCACGTACCACGAGTTCGTCAACAGACTCGTGCTCAAGAGTATTCACATCATCCACCCAATAATTCAACTGATTGGAAAAGGCCTTCGCTAAATGAGTACAAGCACATACGGGCCAATGTTCAAGCAGAGGATAGAGATCATCAATTTGGTCCGTGAAAAGATTAGCGTAAAACACATCATAGTATAATTTGAAAAAGGTCGCTGCAATTTTGGGATCTAGTGATTGATGATCCAGCTGGTTTAATAGATTAACGAGCGCGTACACTGAAGCAGAATCATCAATGGATTTCTGCAAGGAAGGCAGGAAATGGGGCAAGATCTTTTTTATTTGAAAAGCGAGGGGTTTAAAGTCTTTAAAGGACAGATCAGGATTTTCTTTCCAATAGTCCATTGCCATATCTTTTCGTATGATTTGAAAAGGGTATTCGTTGAATTGATTGGTCATGCTGGTCAGTAGTATAATTGATTGTTCAGGATTGGATTTTTCTGGGTTGGTCTGATATTCCAAATCTTTCCAGTCATTGCGTGCATCACTGCCATCCATGACAAACAATCCGGTTTGCGGACGACGTCTCGGGAACCCTGCCGCCTGATGATAGCCATAATTACCGTTATTATCCGTAAAAATAATATAGGTACTCAGATGAATCAATGAATCAAAAACCGCGGTTTTGCGATGGTTCTGTTGGGTCAAAAGATGATAGAGAGCATCGATCTCCCGTCCTTCAAGACGGCCGGCCCAGGCCAAACTGAGAGGTCTTTTATCACTGGAGGCATATATTCCTGTACGGTCGATGAGCGGGCCATGATGAGTTTTTCGGATGAGTAAACGTTGTCCCATTGTGCCACGAACCGGAATAACCTCTTCCTGATATTCGAGTTGCTTTGATATGCCCTCTGTAATATACCGGGTGGTATCATTGGGGTCGATCGTTTCAGCATAAAAATCGACACGGTCGCTCCATGCAGGAATCATACTCCATGCAAATTCGTTCTCTATTCCACTCCAGGCAAAAGGAGTTCCCGGTATATGAGAAATGAATGTCTCTATAGAATCGCTTTTCAAATGCACCCAATAAAATGAATTGGGCAGATGGGGATAAGAAAAAAGCTGATATTCCATCACGAGAGGTTCTGAATTCTTGATACGAGCCATCCCGGACAAACTAAACTCTTGCCATGGGGATCGGATATTTTGCAGGGGGATGCTAAAACCGGAAAACCGATCGAGTTGTGAATAGAGTTGTTTGGTGGCTGCCGGGCTGCTTTTATTCACGAGCGACGTAGCAAACAGGTCAAAATTCCATACGCCAGCCATATTAAAAGAAAAAAAGTGCAAGATTGCCAGGGGGTCCAGAGGGGACCAGGGTTCAGGGTTAAAGCTCGTGATAGAAAATTCCGGGGGCAGTGATTTACTTGAGCGCTGAAGATAGGCATTAATTCCCTGCACAAAAGATTGCAAGGCGAGTTGAGAGTGTTCATCGCACTCTTGCCAAGTGCGCTCGGCAAGGCGGGTAAAGCCAATCGTGCGGGCGAGCCGATCACTTGTCAGTGTGCCG
>CAYNUX010000192.1:0-7299 GCA_964400115.1 uncultured Cytophagia bacterium | reverse complement strand
ATATATCTACTCATATGAATCTATTTCCTGTAACAAAATCCAGACATTCAGAATTCATATAAAAAGGGTGGTCAACATTCGTCGGCCACCCTTATGAGCGTACTATTTGATCGTATGGGGGATAAATTCCTTTTTGCGGTCTTTTGAGAGATCTTTCTCCTGAAATTGCAAATCGTCGACGTGTCTGATGACTTGCGCATTATAGAGTTGCGTCGCCTGCCTGAAGGTCAGAGCGAGGTCGAACGAGGTCAGAGCAGAAATCCCTTCAGCCACCAGGTTGACGCGATACCATCGCAAACCGGCCGATGCCGCGGTATGAAGAACACAGATATTGGCCACGGTACCGACAAGTATCAAGCTTTTCAATCCCCAAATATTGCTCAAATAGTGATCCAGGGCCGTGCCATAAAAGGCATCATAGCGATTTTTGCGAATCACCATATCTCTTTCTTCGGGTTTGAGTTCATCGATGATTTCCCATCCCCAGGTGCCTTTTTTGCAATGTTGAGGCCACACATCGAACTCGGGATCCTGTTCAACCTGAGTGTCCTGGGTATAGATGACCCTGATGCCAGCCTTTCTGGCTTTATCGATAAGCTTCTGAATCGGTTTTATCGTTTCCTGGGCCGATTCGACTTGTAAACTGCCTTTGGGTTTGACAAAATCATTTTGCATATCGATGACCAGCAATGCGGTTTGTTCAGAATCCAAATCGACTTTATCTGTAAAGTTGATCTCCGGCACAGAGACCTTTTCAGGAATATCTAACATGGGCATAATTCACCTCTCTGGTATAACGAGTTATTGACTATTAGATATTTTACAAATACCTTGCCAAAGGTTAAAACAAAACCACAAACCATTGTTTTTAAGTTACTTAAAGAAAAGCCAGGCGGGCGATTAATACAGAAATGTGAAAAAGAGGTACAATGAGGAAGAATCGGGGGCATTGCAGAGAAAAAATAACAAACTAAAAACAATCCAAAAAATTTTGCATTGAAAAAACAGTTATTTACACTAGCAAAATATTGAATTTATCGTGTACGAAATCTTCACACTCTGATTCCGGGGCGACTGAATCCCTGGTTCCTGATTTTTTCGAGTCTTTGAGTCAGATCCCTGACGATATCCGGATGCCGGGTCCAGACATTATGGCGTTCCCATGGATCCAGCTCCAGATTATAGAGTTGGCCCTGTGCTTTTCCGGGTTCAGGTTCGATAACCGCAGGCGCAGAGAATCCTCCGGAACCCCGACCGAGGATGAGCTTCCATTTTTCATAACGAAAGGCAAAGACTCCGCGGCCCGAGTGTTGCACGAGCGAGGTTCGTATGGGGCGGTTCGCCTGTCCGGTCAATGCCGGCAGCATGTCGAAACTGTCTTCGGCGGCATTGTCGGCTAGAGTCAGCCGGTTCACTGCGGCAAAGGTGGCCATAAGGTCGGTGAGACAGAGCAGTTGATGGCTGGTCGTAGCGGCCGGGATTCTGCCGGGCCAGCGGGCGATAAAGGGCTCGCGATGGCCGCCCTCATAGGTATCGGATTTTTGTCCGCGCAGCTCGCCATTGGGCAGATGACCATGATGGACGAGATCGTATTTTTCCGGCGGATCATCTTTCCACCCGGCCGGGCCGACGGTCAGGGCACCATTGTCACTGCTCAACACGAACAATGTGTCCTCATCGATATGCAGTTCTTTCAACAGCGTGAGGATTTGCCCTGCAGCCCAGTCCAGCTCTACCACCATATCTCCGCGCACACCGGCCTGGCTTTTGCCCTTTATAAAATCCGGCGGTGTACACGGCGTATGCGGGGCCTGATAGGGCATATAGAGAAAAAACGGTTCGTCGTCGTGCTGTTTGACATGATCGGTAATGAATGATTTTGCTTTTTGTACAAAGGTCGGACCCACCTCTTGATCTTTCCATCCCGGAGTCATGAGGCCTTTGCGCTGCAAGGTGTTGTAGGGGTCTTTTTCCACGCTCAGTTCACCCACGGTACGGTCGTTTTCGATGAAACAATAGGGCGGCATATCCAGCGAGGCGGGGATGCCAAAGAAATAATCGAATCCCACCGTATTGGGACCCGGGGTCAGGGGCTTGCTGTAATCCACGGGTTTCTCATCGCCGAGTCCCAGATGCCACTTGCCCACACAGGCGGTGCGATAGCCAGCCTGTTTGAGCATGGATGCTACGGTCATGCGATTTGGCTCGATGAGCAGCGGATCATATCCCCACAACACGCCTTGTTTGAGTCTCGAGCGCCAGCAATAGCGGCCGGTGAGAACACCATAGCGGGTGGGCGTACATACGGCAGCCGGCGCATGGGCATCGAGGAACCGCACGCCCTCTTGCGCCATCCTGTCGATATGGGGCGTGGGAATCTGGGTGGCGCCATAGCATCCCAGGTCGCCATAGCCCAGATCATCGGCCATGACAAAGATGATATTCGTTTTTTTGCGGGTATTCAAAAAGGCACACTGTGACGCTGCCAGAGCGGCAACGCCGGTGCCCAATGTCTTAAGAAACGTTCGTCGGTTCATGGGGATAGCCTGTGGTTGGAATAAAAGGTTTTTAATAATATAGAGGTTTGTGAATAATTTGCAAGGAAAAAGCTGGGAAAAAGAATTGAGAATTTTGAATAAACGCATACCTCCCGGAGGTTTAGAATATGACTGTAGCAAAAATCAAATTCTGTCAGCAATTTCCTTTACGCTTGCCTCCGGGAGGTTTTGACCAACGAGCACTGTCCTGCGAGAGACCGTGCTCGACGAGAGCCTCCCGGAGGCTGGCTTTTGCATATCTCCAAAATCTCTAGTCTCGTGCGATTTTTAGTCTAAACCTCCGGGAGGCATCGGACCCGCATACCTCAAGGAGACGAATACCTCCCGGAGGTTTAGAATTTACGCTTGCCTCCGGGAGGTTTTGACCAACGGGCACAGCCCTGCCACATTAGGGTCGGACCTCAGAGGCTTGTTTTTTATAAAAAAAAGCAGTGGAGCCATAAACGATTGAAAAAAAAAGTGTGTTTTCAATGGTTAAAATCGAGGCATTTCATCGCTAAAAAGCGGCGATTTCAGGGTGTAAACCCGGACCATAAAACCGGTTCAAATAGGCCATTGTACAGGATAAATTATTGTTTTTCAGTAACAGCTGAGATCCGACCCCGAATGTGATCCGCCATCGACCCCGCCCCTTCAGGGCTTGAATTTTTCTGTTCGCCATTTTCCCAGGGCTGTCGCCCTGGGCTGACATACGGCGCCCCGTTGGGGCTCTAGCGTCATCGCGATTGAATAAATCTGATTCGTCATATTTTTTGCTCCTTCAAATCAGATCACGTTTCGATCCTGATCAAAACTCGACCCTCACTCCCAGACTCGGGATCGCCGGCAAGGTAAACGGGTCGCGTTCCAGATGGGGATTCTCCCATTGACCGTCTCGATGGTCATAGGTGAAATAGGATTCGCGGTAATAGAGCACGTTTTGGCGGGCATAGGCATTGTACACAGAGAGATAGGGGGTGACAGAGGCCGACTTGTAATGCCAGGTCCTGGATACCTGAACATCCAATCGATGGTAATAGGGGTAACGTACGGCTCCTTTGAAAATATCCATTTCATACCCTCTATACCAGATCGTGCTGAACCCTTTACCATCCAAAGCTAGAGGAAAATGCGGTACATAGCCATAATAAATCGTAGGGGAATAAGGCTGTCCGGTGTGGAATTCCCAGTACAGGCTCAGGTCGATGCCCCGGTGGTGTTTTTGAGCGGACAACTGTAACCGGTGGCGCCGGTCGAAATTGGCATCATAGGTCTTGCCCGCAAACCTGCGCTGCGATCTGGAGAGGGTGTATTGGCCTTCCAAATGCCAACCGCGCCAAAGCGTGGACAGTGCCAGCTCCAGGCCCCAGGATCGACCGTTTGCCCGCTCGAACAGTGGACGATCCGGTGCAGATTTTAACAGGGACCGGTAGGACTTGGCATAGACCGCAGCCTGTAACCGCGTTTTGGCCGACACTTGCCACAAGGCGTCGAGAATCATGTGATCGGCCATGGCTACCCCGGGCGTATCGTCCACCGGAAAATAGAGCTCGAGAAACTGCACCAGTCCCTCTTCCAGGGCCGTGGCAACGCCCTGGGAAAACCGGCCGAGACCCAGGGTGACCTGCCACTGCGGTCTGCGATAGCTGAGATTCATTCGGGGTTCGGTGATCATTGCGGACAAGCCCTGCCACCGTGTCAGCCGCACTCCGGGCCGGATAAACAGGCTGTCAGTGAGCCGCATCGAGGTCTCGACAAATCCGGCCTGATGGGAAAAGGCTCGCTGATAGCGGAAATTCTCGCTGGGGGCATAATCGAAAAACAGATTGAACCGGTACTCGCGCAGATCCGTATAAAGCCGGTCCCAGCCATAGTCCGAGCGATAATCGGAATGTTCGGCCCCGACAATCCAATAGCCGCTGTCGAGCGGGTGTTCCAACGATACGCGCACTCCCCGTTCATGAAAGCGGTTCTCGATATGGGATCGATGATCGCGGTTATACTGCCGGGCCATGGCTTGCTGATCCCGTTTATCCGCAAGGAATGCTTCATCCAGATGATCCGGAAATTTCAGGAGCTTTTCCTTGAAAAAGCTGTTATCATAGCCGCTGTGAAACAGGGTGGTATGCAGCTGCCAATCGCTCGCAAAGGTCGCATCCCACTGCAGACTGATCATGTGATTTTGCCAGGACAAATTGTCGCGCAGGATCGACTCATAGGCCGTGCGCCGGTCGCCGGTCATGGAATAGAGATAGCCGGTTTGGGTTTCATCGTCATCGAGATCATCGCGATTGCCGAACAAGGTGAGTTGCACATGGTGGTTCGTCGAGGGATCGAATTGCAGTTTTACCAGACCATCATCGAGTCTGTAAGGTACCTCGGTGATACCCAGCTTTTCCACCAGATCGAAATATCCGGTGCGATACGAAGCCAGCCATCCCAGGGCACCCCATTTACCGCTGAGGGTGGCGTCGACACCGATAGCCTGCACATTGACGGTGGCCTGCACCTCTTCTTGCGGATGGCGGCTCTGCAGGGACAGAACCGAGGAGAGCCGGTTGCCAAAATAGGTGGAAAAACCCCCCAAAGACACGATCACCCCGTCGATGGCCTCGGGATTAAAGCCGGAAGCCAGACCCAACAGATGAAAGGGATAATAGACCGGTGCACCATCCAGCAAAATCAGATTCTGATCCTGATTGCCGCCTCTGATCGAGAGCTGGGGTGAGGCTTCATTGGTCTGGGCGATGCCTTGCTGTTTTTGCAGTGAGCGAAAGAGATCGGCAAATCCTGCCATGGGCATGTTGCGCAGCGTTCGAGTGTCGAGTATCCGTGCGGACGGATCCATGGCCACCAGTTTCCGTTCCAGCTGATGACGCGAGGCCGTGACACGCACCTCGGGGAGAGACAATACTTTAGGGTGCAGCTCGATGGTCAATTCGAGGGAAGTGGTCCCGGCGAACAGGATTGGAATTTTTTGGGTCTCGTATCCCATAAAAGAGACCGTCAGGGTATCCCGCTTGCATGAGAGGCCATTGAACTCAAAAGAACCATTGATACGGCTGATCGTGCCGGTCCGGTGACATTGTAACGAGAGATTGGCGTTTGCCAGGGGCTGGCCGTCAGAGGCATCCCTGACCCGGCCTTTGAGGACATAGCCGAACGCGATCGAGTGCAGGGACAGTATCAGAAACAGGGCAATGCAAGACAATCGCATATCAATCTCCCCCCTGCTGGCCGGAGCGGACGATCCTGATATGTAAAACGAATTCGCATTGCGCGCGATTGACCGCATTGAAAAACCCCTTGCCTCCGTGGAAATCCAGTTTTTCGGGATAATAGTCCGGACGATTTTCCATAAACATGTCCAGTGCCGGATCATAATCCAGGCTATCCGCAACATAATAATTGCGAGATTGCGGATAAAAGACCCTCGAAGAGTCGATCGCCATGACCGAAAGGGTCACAGGGGCGTAATAATCATCGGCCTGAAGAAAACACGAATTCGAATAGGGATTGTGTGGCAAATAGATTTTCGTATAGGTTGTTCTCACCAGTCCATACCCGTCACAGATCTGTTCAGGATCGAGTTCGGCCTCGTAATAATAGGTGGCGGCACTGGGCGTCCATTCGACGGTGGAAAGCAGAAAATGTGAAAGCGGATCTTGCCGGGGCCCATATTGGGCCAGCAAGGTATCGCCGGGTTGAGGGACGAGAATGCTAAAATCACCGGGCACCCGCGTGGTGGCAGTGATGCGATGACCGCCGGCAAACTTTACGGTCAGGGTATAGACCGAATCCCCCAGGATGGGCACAAAGGGCGGGTGTTCGCGGTATACGCCTTGCTCATCAGCAGGTACAAACGTGGAGCGGTGTCCGGCACCGGTCAAAACGATCTCTGCCGGTTCGCCATAATCGGGCAGGCTCTCGGGCTGTGAGCGGCCCACCAGCACCTGCTGGCCTTTAACAAAGGGACTGAGCGTGCAAAAGGCAAAATAATCCCCGAGATCATCTTGCATGATGACCGGGTCGAGGGTGCAGGAAAGGAATAATATCGGGATAAGGAATAATTGGCGCATGATGGTCATTAAAATTTTATATTTTATTAATATCTGATGTAATATTCCAGCCGGAGCGAACTCGCTTCATCGTTGCATCCGTTATCACCCCAGTTGCCATCACCAGCTGCAGCAGATCCAGAAAATGTATGTTCAAGATCTGTCAAGTTTGTAAAATTATAAACCTTTATATACCAAGGCCAGGTATAATATCCATACTCATAATAACTATCCCAATCATGTGAAGAAATCAAATTATTAAATCCACCCGGGAATGAGGGAGATTCACATTGTATTAAGCAGGAAGAGGTTCCCAAGCAATAAATCAGTTTGTGGAAATAACCGGTCGTATAGTTTGCAGCTTGGGTCACTCGAAATGAATTCCCGCCTTGACTGGCATCTACCCAAAATTCAGCAAGCTTAACACACATGTCAGCAGCAGTTTCATCGTTGGGAAACGCTTTTTTCAATTTTGCATGCTCTGCCCGCCATTTCTGATCGATCAAACCACAACAATCAGGTTCCAATTCCTCATACCGGCCATCTTTTGTCACAAAACATTCATCAATGATATTATCCATGGATTCGTTAAAGATCTGAACATGATATTTTCGTACACCCGATTTGGTTTTCACCTCCAGAATGCGCAACCCATCACAATATTGTTTTATGGCGCGGGCAGCGGCAAGATCATTAATGAATTC
>CAYNUX010000191.1:0-7345 GCA_964400115.1 uncultured Cytophagia bacterium | reverse complement strand
TTTTATCAACAAACTGGACAGAGAAGGCAAGAATCCAATTGAATTGCTGGATGAATTGGAATCAAAACTCTCGATCAGGGTCAGGCCTTTGGCCTACCCGTTTGGCATGGGCGCCAGGTTCAAAGGAGTTTATAACATTTACAAAAACTTTTTTGCTTTTTACAGACCGGGCAAGATCAAAGTAGAAGAAGACATTCGAATTTTCAATAGCTTGTATCATTCGGATCTCGACGAGACCTTTGGTTCTGATGTACAAAAGCTAAGACATGATATTGAATTGATAACCGGCATCTATGAGGATTTTTCTATTGACGAGTATACGAGTGGCAATCTCGCGCCCGTATTTTTTGGCAGCGCGCTCAATAACTTCGGCATCAAAGAATTGCTCGACACCTTTATACAGATCGCACCCGCACCAAAAGACAGAGCAACCACGAACGGCCCTGTGCAACCGCAAGACTCTGATTTCAGCGGGTTTGTTTTCAAAATCCATGCCAACCTCGACCCGAAACACCGCAACAGAATCGCCTTTTTAAGAGTTTGTTCCGGCATCTTTGAAAGAAACAAGGCTTATTATCATGTACGATTGAACCGGCAGCTCAAGTTTTCCAATCCAGCGTCCTTTATGGCGCAAAGCAAAGCTCTTGTCGAGGAAGCATTCCCGGGGGATGTCGTCGGTCTATATGATTCAGGTATTTTCAATATCGGCGACACCTTAACCCAGGGCAAACCATTCATGTTCACAGGAATACCCCGATTCTCGCCAGAGATATTTAAAATTCTGCATAATGCCAGTCCCTTTAAATCCAAACAAATGACTAAAGGAATCCAGTATTTAACCGATGAGGGGCTGGCGCAATTGTTCACACGAAACCTGGGAAATAAAAAGGTTGTGGGGGTGGTCGGAGAACTTCAATTCGATGTTTTGAAATATCGTATGCTCCATGAATTCGGGGCAAGTGTCGAGTTTCTGCCTATGGCCGCATTCAAGGCTTTTTGGCTAAAATATGATTGTCCAAAAGATATCGAACAGCTCAAAACCTTGTACTCGAATAATCTGTATTTAGACAAGAACAATAATCTGGTATTTATTGCAGACTCGGCATTTTCCTATGAAATGGCCAAAGAAAAGTGTCCTCGTGTCCGGTTTCTAACCTCCATTGAGCATAATGATCAAACGCTCATGTTGGAACAACCCGTTGAAAGGAGCAAATCATGAATGAAAAAGATAGAAAGCAGATCAGACAATCGATCATCGAACAGATATCAGAGTTGGAAACAGATCTCGAACAACTTGAAGAGTCTGCCAAACCCATCTCACCCGACAATGCATACGGTCGCCTGTCCAGAATGGATGCCATAAACAATAAAGCGATCGTCGATGCCGCTCTGGCGAGCAAGCGTACAACCCTGCAAAGCTATAAGAACACTCTGGAGAAAATCGAGTCCGATCAATACGGCAAGTGCGTCGGATGCGGAAATACCATCGCAGCGGAGAGGTTAATGAGTATTCCCTATGCTGACTTTTGTATTACCTGTGCAGCGAGACGCGGATAATAAACAAACTAAAGACCGGAATATCCCCGCAAGAATCATGTATCGGAAAAACCCGATTTAAAAATTTATGGACTATATACGATTTTTTTTCGACAATAAACGACTCATTTCGTTCGGCTTTTTGCTCACGTTCTTTTCCAGTTTTGGGCAAACATTTCTGCTTTCACTATATGTGCCAATAATCATCGAGGACTTTGGCTTGACCCATTCTTTTTTCGGGGGGGTGTATGCCCTTGCAACCGTGGGCAGTTCGTTTATACTGGTCTATGCGGGCAAGCAGATCGATAAATCTGATCTGAAAAAATATACCTTGTATTCCGCTTTTCTGCTCATGCTTTCCTGCCTGATACTGGCCTTTTCAGTCAACATCCTGATGGTTTTTTTGGGTATCCTGGGACTGAGATTTGCAGGCCAGGGCTTATTGAGTCATATTTCCAATACCACCATCTCAAAAAATTTCGATAAAAGCCGGGGCAAAGCTCTGAGCATCACTTCCCTGGGGTATGCCAGCGGAGAAGGATTCTTTCCAATGTTGGTGAGTTTTGTAATCGGTTATGCAGGATGGAGGAATTCCTTGATCACGAATTCGGTCGCTGTCGGCATCCTCTTGATTCCGGCGGCATGGTTTTCACTCAAAGAGATCGAAGGCCATTCACAGTCCCATAACCAAAGGTCTACGGACAACTATTCTCGGCGCTTTCTCCTTAAAGACAAGTTTTTTTTCCTGCTGGCGGTGAACTCGGTTGTGCTCCCTTTTCTCGTGACCGGATTGTTTTTTTATCAATCCTCTCTTGCCGAGTTCAAAAACTGGCCCATTGAATGGCTCACGTTTTGCTTTATTGGATTTGCTATCGGAAGATCGGTGTTCTCGTTACTAAGCGGGAAACTGATTGATAAATTCTCTGCGGTGAGACTGCTGCCAGGGTACCTGCTTCCATTTTTGGTCGGGCTAATCCTGTTGCTACTCGTTGAGCACGTTTATAGCGGGCTGATCTATTTGTTGTTGACCGGTGTTTCGGTCGGACTTGCGGGAACTATAAAGACCGCTGCCATTGCCGAGATTTATGGACCTAATCAATTGGGTGGCATCAGAAGCGTATTCGCCATGTTGATGGTACTGGGAACTGCCCTTAGCCCCTTGCTTTTCGGCTCTCTGATCGATATGGGACTGGATTTTTCATATATTATTCTTTTCGCGGTCGCTTTGGTGATTTTGATTTCACTATTTAGTATGTCATTCAATGCAAAACCCAATTACAATTCATAGAACAGTACGACTTAAATGAGGTTGTCATGGTAAAATCCTATCATCTATGCATGCGCAAAATAAAAAGCTATACTTTATCATTATTCATTATCATTAGCATGGCAGGGATCAATTTTCTACATTGCACCTCGAATCCAACGATGCCCCGGCAAGGAATCTGCTCTCATCGTGGTGCTCGCGATACGCATCCCGAAAACACTCTGGCCGCATTCAGGCATGCCATTCGCCTGGGCGCTCACATGATCGAGTGTGATGTGCAATTATCTAAAGACAATGAGATGGTCATTATGCATGACGCCACCGTGGATCGCACGACCAATGGCACCGGACGAGTCTCTGATCTGACCCTTGACGAACTGAAATCGCTGGACGCCGGCTCTTGGCATCATCAGGCATTCGCAGGAGAACGCATTCCAACCCTACGGGAGGTACTGGAGATCATGCCGCGAAATGTCTGGTTGAATCTGCATCTCAAAAACAGCACAGAACTCGGCAGAATGGTCACTGAATTGCTCATCGAGCAAAACCGGTTGCACCAGTCATTTCTGGCCTGTAACAAACAAACAGCGGCTGCGGCAAAAAACACAAACAGCGATGTCAAAATTTGTAACATGGATCGAACAGACAGCTCGCAAAAATATGTCAGCGAAACTATTGCCAGGGGGACGGAGTTCATTCAGCTGAAACGCCGGTCTCAATCTATGCTGCCCGAATTGGTCGGAAAATTAAAATCACACGAAATTGTGATCAATTTTTTTGGCACCAATTCTCCTAAAGAACTGCGAGTTTTATTTCAAGCGGGTGTTGATTTTCCCCTTGTCGATGAACTCACTCCCATGATGCAGGCGGCACGGGATCTGGGAATTGAACCCTTAAAGCCAGTCTATTGAAGAGTAAACCACTTTTCTAAAGAGAAAACCGCAAAACAACGAGATAAAACTCTTGAAAATTGCAGCCATTTTGATGCGCCAGAACTCGATAAATTGTGGCGAGAGGTGTGCATTGTTCATGTTCCACGCAAATCCCACGAACCAGACAAGCAAAAAGGGCTGCAAAAGGGTAAATTTCTAAAAGTCATTGATGAGGTTGACATCTTTTACCCTGTCGAGCAAATGATAAATTCTCACCTCTTTAATGAACGCAGGGATAATTATAGACAGTTTGGCATTCATCTTGTCTTATTTAAAGCATTTGTGCTTGTCGACAGGATTTATGTTTTCGACAATCCATTCTCGCATCTGTTGTCCTTCCGGCGTCTGTTGCGGATAAGACATAAAATCAAGAGTCAGATCCAGCTGATCTGCGATCCGATCTGCCATGATGGGCCAGATGACACCGATATCGCCGACAAGGGGAATACTATTTTCCAGACGCGCGAATCCTGACATTTCCATGCGAAACGGAATGTCCATCATTTTCGTTTTCGGTGCTCCATCGTCGATGGCTCTTTGCACATCGTTCGATGTTTTTTCCAAATCCCAGGCGCGTTTCAAATTCGGATCCAGGTCGATGCGCACCAGAGTTTTTTCTTCGAGTCGATAAACCGGATACCCTTCCCACTCTGACCAAATACCATGGCCTGTATAAGTTTCAAAGGGACCATCATGGATTTCCTGGGTCAGGGCTACGGCTGATTCTATGATGACATCAGCGCTGGCGAGCATTTGTGCAACCCGAGAGGTTCGCTCTGCAACAGAAATAGAATCCGCAACAGCGACACCGACCATTCCCCCACCCACCAGCTGTGGCACGGTCACCAAATAGGGGATGCCGCGTTCTGCTGCAGCTCCCAGCATGGTACGGGGATCGGCCCCGTTCCCTGCTGCAGTTTCAAAGGGTATACCCTGACCCTGAGAAACGAATAAAAGTTCTTTGGCAAGCTTTTCTGTCCACAGCCCCATGGGGTAAGCCATATTACCCGCCGCTTTGATAATGACCTTGCCGTCGAGCGCTATTGCCTTTTCGATAAGCGTCCGGTCAATAACCATCTCCTTTTCCAGCTGATCCAGCATATCTTCTTGCATGAGCGTGATTTCAAAAATATCCCCTCTGGGCAAATTGGCAGCCAGGAAACCGAGCTTTTTGCCGTCAACCCGTTTGACTTTATCCAATACGCCGGCCATTTCATGAGCCACAACCGCCGAGCTGGTGGTCACCCCATCGATGATCTCTTTGCTGATGAGCTCGGCGATCAGCGTGGTCACACCCTCGTGCAGATTCGGACCGCTTCCGGTCACCACCACGACACTTCCCCCCTCTTTCTTTGCATCGACGATGCTCCGGATCGTGCGTTCGACCATTTCTTTGGTCTCATCAGGTAGATTATGGTAAAGATTGTCAATGACTTTTTTATGCACTGCCATGCGTTACCCCTTTAGCATTGTTAAATACTTTTCAGCCCTGTCAAGATCTTCCCGCGTATCCACGCTCATGCCATGAATCCTGACGTGTTCGATATCCGGTTCGATGACCAGAATTTTATAGCCTTTTTCCATGACCCGTAGCTGTTCCAGGGATTCGATTTTTTCGAGATAGGTCTGTTCCATTTTGGAGATCTCTAATAGAAATTCCTTGCGATAGACATAGGTTCCGATATGCTCATAAACTTTGAGATCCTCACCATAGCGGGGGTAGGGAATAAGCGACCGGGAAAAATAAAGCGCAAAATCGTGTTCATCCACGACGACCTTGACCACGCCAGGATCCTGATAATCTTGTTCGTCGATAAGACTTTTCAAGGTAGACATTTGAAGTTCCGGACTTTTAAGCATCGGCCGGACGGCCTCATCGATCATAGCGGGATGAATCAGCGGCTGATCACCCTGGATATTGACCACGATATCAGCAGACATGTTTTGCACGACCCAGGCGATTCGATCTGTGCCTGAATTGAAATCGGAAGTCGTCATGACAGCGTTCCCGCCAAAATGTGTGACACACTCGAGTACTTTTTCATGATCCACAGCTATATACAATTCATCCAATAGAGTGGCTTGTTTCGCTTGCTCGTAGACCCGCTGAATCATCGGTTTGCCATCTATTTCTGCCAGAATTTTACCGGGAAATCTCGATGACCCGAAACGCGCAGGAATAACTCCGATGACTCTCTGTTTATCAGATTCCATTTGGCTCCCTTTTCCATACTTTGGTGACAAGATAATGACATTCATCGAAGATACGTCCAAACCAACATATCCGAATGGTGGTTAATAACTGTCTTCCATTTCTTCAAGACCTCTGCGATTTGTCTGCAGACTCTGGTGAAGGAGTTATTTTGAGAGTACTGCTTTTCATAATATCACAAATCAACCATAATGTCAAGGAGTATAAGAGACTCTATGTCTTCAATAACACTATTGTTCTCTGATTCTTTCAACAACAAGAACCAGATCAATACCATCATGCTGCGCGACAGGCACATCGATTTGCGTGCCCTGCGGGGTGGTTCGAAATTCGACCCGGTCATCTGAATGCATGCATTTTACATTCTTTACTTTGATCGAATCATCCACCTCTATAGTCTCTGTCTCGGGTGACAGGACATGTAAATAGATCGTATTGCATCGCTGTGTACTCACTCCCCACTCTTGTGGAGCAATGGGTCCTCCCAGAGTCCCATAGATGGATTCCCCATTTTCTTTTAACCAGGCGCCGATTTCCTGTAGACGTTCGACCTGGCGAGGCTCGATACGCCCGTCCGGCATGGGTCCTACATTGAGCAGCAGATTCCCTCCTCCTCCGGCCGTACGTACCAGCGTCTGGATACACTCTTTTTTCGTTTTGATCTCGTCATCCGGTTTCCAGGCCCATTGTGAACAGATCGTAATGCACGACTCCCAGGGCACATCCGGGCTATAGGCACCGATCTTTTGTTCAGGCGTTTCAAAATCACCGGCAAACTCTGATCCAAGAGTATACCCTTCCATGCCAACCCGACCTTTATCCACCCGGTTGTTGACCAGGATATCCGGGGCAAGACCGCGCACATAGGCATAGAGCTGCATGCCCAGATCGTGACGCCACGGGTCCTCCCATTCACCATCGAACCACAAGACCTTGGTATCATAATAAAGGATCAATTCTTTGAGTTGATTGCGCATGAATTCGATATAAGCATCCATATCATGACCGGGTTTGGTTCCGCCGCGGCTTTTGATCAACGGATAATGGGGATGATACCAGTCCAGTATGGAATAATAGGTCCCGAACAACAACCCCTGTTTTTTACAGGCCTCTGAAAGCTCGTTGACAATATTGCGTTTGAATGGCGAGGCCCTGATATCATATTCGGTATGCCGCGAATCCCAGAGCGTGAAACCGTCATGATGTTTGGTGACCAGGATCAGGTATCTCATTCCGGCCTCTTGCGCAATGGCCACCCATTCGTCGGCGTCGAATTCGACCGGATTGAACTGCTGATAGAGCTGGTCATATTCCTCGATGGGGATTTCCCTTCCCCGCGACCATCCGATTTCAGTGCCCTTGATCGAGACCGGTCCCCAATGGATAAACATTCCGAAT
>CAYNUX010000190.1:0-7423 GCA_964400115.1 uncultured Cytophagia bacterium | reverse complement strand
CAATAGCATTATAAAAAAACCAATTCAATTCTGGTGCGAGAATTCTCGCCTCTCTTATCTCTGCGTCCCGGGGGGTTGGGCTCGATGGGTTCAACCTTTCCGGAGAGTTCATCTCTAGAAAGGTTATTTGTACCTTGACTTTCATTCTACCTCCTGTCGATAGATCTGAAAGATAAAATTTTTTTCAATGGCAATCAAGCAACTTTCAGACATGGCACTTTTTTCTGACCGTAAAATAGCGAATAATACCGACCAAAAGAATAAATATACCCAGAGGGAATAAAAGAAAAGCAATCCAGTGATATATTTTTTCCTGTAAAAAGTGAAGAAATGAAACAGCCGTAATGACCATCGCCAGAAAAGTGCGAACATAGGCGAGCAATGTCCGCTCATTGGCGAGGATAGTGCGCTCGAGAGCAAGATGATCACTCAGCAAGGGATCATCTGTTTTAATTTCATTGGATCCCATAATTTATACCCATTTTAGGTGATAGTTCTAAATCAGATCGATATATGGAAGCGTTGGTATTTAAAAGCCCAAAAAAATGCTTATTTGTTTTCTGCCACATTTCGCGCTCCATGAATCCCGTTTAACCCCATAACATATAAATGAAAATAGATATTTCAGAGCAACACAGTGAAGGGATAGGAAGTAGCAAGCGTACCCCGGCCAAAAACAGATTTCGCCCGGGGAAGCTCTTATTCGGGAAGATCCAGGCCATAATGAGCGCTGATATCCAGGGGAGGCATGGGGCCATCCAGAGGATTCAATTCTTTGACATACCAGTCATACCACATGAGCTGACGATACAAAACATCGATGCGTCCGGGTTGCCGCGCATTACCATGACCTTCGCCGGGATACTGCACCAGGCGTACTGCCGGATGATCATTCATAACCAAACGGCGATAGAATTCAATGCTTTGAGACGGGTGTACGCGTGTGTCAGCGGCCCCCCCGAGAATCAATACGGCTGTTTTACTCTGATGAGCATAATAGATCGGGCTTTTCTTTAGACTCTGTTCCCACATTTCTTCCAGCTTTTTCCCGGAATGTACATAGAGTTCCTCATAGGGAATGTCTGTGGTGCCTCGTTTGCTGATTAAATTGCTGATTCCTACAAACATACAAACAGCTCTTACCTTTTCAGTATAGTAACTCGCAAACCAGGCAGAAGCAAACCCTCCATAAGAGCCTCCTCCCAGGCCGACTCGCTCGGGATCTGCGATTTTATCTTTTACCAAAGCAGTGATACCATCAGCGATATCATCAAATTCAGTGCCGGCCGCATCCTGGAAACCTGTCATCGCAAAATCGACTCCATAGCCTGTGCTTGAACGATAATTGGGATAAAAAACAGCATAACCCTTGCCCGCGAGTACCTGTCCGGGTGTGGAATAGCGGGTCACCCAGCCGTTGGAATAGTGTGATTCCGGGCCGCCGTGGACAATGACCACCAAAGGAACCGTCTCATTTTCTGCATAGTCAACCGGATATATCAGCAATCCTTCGACTTTCTCATTATCTCTGGCTTTGTAGGAATAGACCACCTGTTTGCCCAGTTTTCGGTCTTTTGACCAGGGATTGATATCTGTCACCTTTTGAGGTGTTTTACCGGGCTGCCAATAAAACAAGTCGCTGATCATCGTGGCGGATTCACCGACCATGGCGACATGACTCCAATCCTTGCTTTGACTCAAATTCTCAAAAACAAACCCGGTATTGTGGGAGCTCAGCCAAATATCCCGTTCACCGCCATCAGCAGCAACGGTGCTCAAGGTCGTCGCTGTTTCTTCTCCGGCACGATACACCACGGTATCATTATCTTTCCAGGCGACCCATTCGATATGACCACGAAAATCCAGAGGTGTCAGGTTGAGCTCTTTTTGGGTATCCAGATGAATGACATAGGCCTGGCTCACAGCATGGTCATTTTGAGTCAATGCCCCTGTGTAGGCCAGTCGGGTGTTATCCGGACTAAACGCATAATTGCCCAACTTGCCGGGATTATCAGTCAATTGACTCCACTGATCTTTTCCCTGACGCAAGAGATAGATTTTACGAAATGCGTAGCGGTGATCGATCAGATTCTTTGGACTGGCCGAAAAAACGATCATGGTTCCATCATTGTTAAACTCAAAATCCCACAAGGTAATACCACGGGTCACTTGTTCACCTTGGGAAGGGTCATCATCGGGTTCGAGACGATAAAGATTTCGGTGCTTGAGATTCTCCTCAAAATAGGTAAAATCATATCCCTCTTTTTCCAATGCCTCTTCATGCTCTGTCGGCGCTGTTTCAGCCAGATAATAGATCGACTGTCCGTCGGGATGCCATCGAAACATAAAAACAGAGGTGGGTGAGTCGCTTACAGGCACAGCCTCTCCCCCATCTACGGGGATGACCCAGATCTGAGTCTTTTTCTGGTTTTCCCGTCTGCTTAAAAAGGCAATCTGACGACCATCGGGACTGAATGTGGGAGAAGATACAGAAACCTGGCCCTTGATAAAAGCCCTGCTCGAACCGCGTGCAGGATCATAAAGATGCAATTCACGATAAGCAGATCCTGCCTTTTCTGCAGGCTTGCGCTGCACCCAAAGCGTATAGACGATTTTTCCCTCTACACTGGCATCGATGTCGAGGATCCGTTTGGTATTCAAAACATCCAGAGGAGTGAACACCTCTGACCAAAGAAGAGTGGGGATAAACAGTATGAAAAGAATTTTAAAAAACTTTATCAGATCCTCCGATTTATATGTTTATCAAAACGATTAATTCCCATTTTGTTCCAAAAGGACTTGACGTAAACCCAAAA
Organism: uncultured Cytophagia bacterium; assembly: GCA_964400115.1. GTDB lineage: Bacteria > Zhuqueibacterota > Zhuqueibacteria > Residuimicrobiales > Oceaniaggregativiventaceae > Oceaniaggregativivens. Next base: position 4,607 of record CAYNUX010000190.1, on the reverse strand, counting down.
GATCAAACCTGAAAATCTTTTAAAGCATCTGCCATGGCCAACAAATTTTGGTGAGGTGTTCCGTCCGGAATTTCACAGCCAGCCATAATCATAGAGTGTGTAGAGCCGGCTCGGGCACAGTCCATGACGGACTGATAAACGGTTTCAGGTGATCCTTTTAGCATGATTTGAACCGGATCAAAGTTCCCACACACCCAACACTTGTTTTTTGCAAAAATACCCGCTGCCCGCTCCATATCAACCATCCAGTCGATATCGATAATTCTGGCCTTGCTTTGGGTCATTTCTTGCAAAATATGTGAGGTATCGCCACAAATATGTAATCGGGGAACTGCACCGTGATCCAGTATGGCCTGAAAAATCCGCCTCTCATAAGGCAGACAGAATTCTGAATACATTTTTGCGGATATTTGAGAAGCGATCGCATCACCCAGTCCAATGATGTCAGCACCTGCCGTGATTTGTTGGATTGCAAATTCAATTTCCAATTCAACACAAAATTCCAGCAGCTCGTTCACCCACTGTGGATTGAGATATAAATCCATTAAAAGTTGATCCACACCTCTCAGCATGGCAGCCTGCGCCAGGGCACCTTCGACCCATCCCATAACAGGGACACCATGACCGTTGAACCGGGCAATGGCTTCCAGGCGATCACTCATGCGTTTTCCGTGCTCAGGCGAAATTCGTTTCAAACGCAAAAGATCATCAACCTCTTTGAGCAAAACCTCTTTGCGGACAGGAAGAGAATCATGTGGAAATTCTACCAAAAGTCCCAGATCAGCAGCTTCCCGGTAAGGATCTGAAATGGCTTGCACAATATCCAGAGCGAAATCATTTTGCACCGCAAAATTGGCATCGCAGAGCACTTTATAATCCTGATAATAACGGGAAAGGGGCTGCTCAATATAATGAGCGGCAAAGGTCATCATGATATTAAAATTGGGGATCCGGTCAACAGATTCCAGGTTCATTCGGGCTTGAAACCGTTCTTTAAAAGTCATATGTTGTCTCTTAATTTTAAGAACCAGATTCGATTAAATCAGCAGGGAATCTTATGGTTGAACTGATTCATCGAGACAGAGCGGCGAAACCGCCTAGTTGTCTGATTCAGTCAATTCATCATAAAGCCGGTTCATTACCACTGTTGCCGGTCCCTGTAAAAAGATCTCTGTGATTCGATCGGTAAACATGATTCATCCCTGTTTATTCAACTCCATTCGCATAGGATTCGTATAGGGAATCGAGATTTAAATCGTCAGTCTGTCCTTTATAAAGTATCAGTCTATACTTTAATACCAGGGGTCTTTCTGTTGGCACAGTGACCGGATCGCGGCCCGGGAACACTGTATTTTGCATGCTTTTTTTTTGGCGCAATATCCAGGGTTGTGGAAATCCTGCAGATGAAGGATGAACCATCAAGGTGACACCGCTCCACCCGCCATTCTCTTCATACGGTGCGGAAAAATCCATCCACTCTCCCCCTTTGATTGCATCTCTCTGGGGCTGAACAAGGCCAAGTGCAGACGTAAAGGTCAGACTATCTGGCATTTTAATCCGCAGAGAAAATCCGCCATAACCCTTTGTATCTTCTGCCCCTCCTATAGAAACATCGGGAAAAAGAGCCCGCAATCCGATCCTGAAATCAATAATCCGAGTGGAATCTGTTCTGGGATAGACCTGGACAAGAGAGTGTTCTTTAATAAAAGGCTCAGGTTCACCGTGTTCATTCACCCACAGAGGAGATAAATAGTTAACCACGAGATCCAAGCCCACAGATCCCTGCTGAAAAAGCACAGGCTTGACCTGATCGACATGCCACTCAAAGCTTTCATTTACCCAGGCATCGCCGATACGTTTTTCACCGATATAGGTTTGGTGCCAGGCCCAAAAAATTCCATGGTGATGAAAATGATCTTCAGGCATATCTTCAGTTAGTACGGTGCCATCAAGAGAATAGAGGGGATGAAAATAATGAGAACGGGCGTACTGGCCCTGTTCTTTCTTGCCATTTTTTTGATAAAACAGTACTGGCTTGCCTTTTTCTTTGATCCAGACTCCGTCGGCTTGTTGTTCAACAGTCAGGGAGCTCTGTGGGGTTTGACAGGCCATCATTATCCACAGAAAACAAAGCGCACAGAATATCCGCATAATCATCAATCCTTAATCTTGAGAATTTTCTTCAAAAACACGACTGACCAGCTCTTTGGCCTGATCCATAATCTGTTGGAGATGAGATTTGCCGCGAAAGCTTTCGGCATAAATTTTGTAAATCTCTTCTGTACCTGAAGGCCGGGCAGCAAACCAACCGTATTCACTGGTAATTTTGATTCCGCCAATGGCAGCATCATTTCCTGGTGCATGGGTCAAAATATCTATAATGGGATCGTCAGCCAGATCATCTGCTTTGATTTGATCTGGAGTGAGATTTTTTAAAATGTCTTTTTGCGCACGGGATGCCGGTGCATCGGTACGTTCATAAACGGGAGCACCATGCTTATCGATCAAGTTTTGATAGAGCATAGCCGGATCAATTTGAGTTTGGGCAAGAATTTCGGCTGCCAGTAAATCCATGATAAAGCCGTCCTTGTCGGTTGTCCATACAGAACCATTACGACGTAAAAAGGATGCACCAGCACTCTCTTCACCACTGAATCCAAACCGGCCGGTGTAAAGGCCATCGACAAACCACTTGAACCCTACCGGAACCTCGATGACCTGGCGGTTCAAGTCACGGGCAACCCGATCGATCATAGAGCTGGATACCAGAGTTTTGCCAATGCTTTTCTTATCGCTCCACTGGGGTCTGTTCTGGAACAGATACCATATGGCGACAGCGAGATAATGATTGGGATTCAATAGACCCGCACTTTTGGTAACAATACCATGTCGATCATAGTCAGGATCATTTCCAAAAGAGATATCAAACTGATCTTTGAGATCAATTAATCCGGCCATGGCAAAAGGAGAAGAACAATCCATGCGAATCTTGCCGTCTCTGTCCACGTTCATAAAAGAGAACGTGGGATCGATCTGTTTATTCACGACCGTGATATCAAGACCATACATTTCTGCGATCGGTTCCCAATAGCCGATACCAGATCCTCCCAGGGGATCGACTCCAATTTTTAATCCTGCATTTTTTATCGCCGTCATATCCACGACATTGGCGAGATCCTTTACATAGGGCATAATCAAATCGATTTGCTGCAGGTTTTTCATGGAAAGTGCTTTTTTCAATGAAACGCGTTTGACTGCCTTGAGATGGTCGTTCAAAATTTCGTTCGCGCGATCCTGAATAGCACGGGTAATGGATGAATCAGCGGGTCCGCCAGTGGCGGGATTATATTTAAAGCCCCCATCTTTAGGAGGATTATGGGAAGGAGTAATGACAACGCCATCTGCCTTGTGCAGGGGATCAGATGCATTATGGGCTAAAATAGCATGTGAAATCACCGGAGTAGGTGTATATTGTCTATTTTCGGACAAACGCAATTCCACCTGATTGGCAGCGAAAACCTCGACTGCGCTGTTCAGGGCCGGTTCAGATAGCGCGTGTGTATCCATACCCAGAAAAAGAGGTCCGGTAATCCCTTTTTTCTGGCGATATTCAACAACTGCCTGACTTGTGGCCAAAACGTGATCTTGGTTAAACGTCATTTCTGTCGATGACCCGCGATGCCCGGAGGTACCAAAAGAAATCTGTTGTTCCTTTTCAAGGGGATCGGGTTTATATGCATAATAACAGGAAACCAAATGCGGAATATTCGTTAACAAATCTCGGGGCGCTTTTTTCCCAGCCAAGGGATGCTGACTCATCCTATGCTACCTCCCTGATCAATATGGGTCTTTAATTAGGAATCATTCTATATACGAAATTTCAGGCAAATAAACAAGAAAAGGCATGCTTATTAACCTCACAAAATCGGGGCATATAATGCTCATTCATCAAGCATTAATTCGGCTTCATAGCCGAAAAGTGAAGCCTCTCCGCCGGTATGCCAGAACAGGATCCGGTCATCCGGATTGAAAAATCCGGATTTGATCAGTTGCAAAAGACCATGCATCGCTTTACCCGTATAAACAGGATCCAGCAGGATAGCATCCGATCGGGCCACTTTGTGGATTGCGTTTTTTTCTTCAGGCCCTACGATACCATATCCCAAACCGAGATAGTCTCGGTTCACCTTAAAATCATCTGCATTAAAAGCAGCATCGAGCTCGATACTGCTGGCAGTGGAAAGCGATATCGCTGCCATCTCTTTTTCAAACAAGGGAAACTCGTCAAATCCTTTATCTATGCTGATGCCAATGATTTCAGCGGGAAAATGGGTCAGTTTCTTGCCCCCGACGAGCCCCGCCATGGTACCACCGGAACTCGTTGCCAAAACCACGTGCGTTGGCCACCACGAAATCGATTTACATTGTTGGTCAAGCTCGATCATAGCTTTCACATAGCCCAGGGCGCCGACAGGATTACTTCCGCCAACAGGTATGACATAGGGCACCCGCCCTTGCTGCTCGATTTGCTCGGCTATGGAATGCATTTGCATTTGTCGTTCGTTTCGGGGGGTCCAGTGTATTTTTGCTCCCAGAAGATTATCGAG
>CAYNUX010000189.1:0-7441 GCA_964400115.1 uncultured Cytophagia bacterium | reverse complement strand
CCTAAAACTTTTTTATGCCTGGTGATATTTGTCCGTCCGCTTGGGTTGTCGAATTCATCGACCGACACCACAGAATAATATTTTGTTTCTTCGATATAAAAGGTCTGGTCAGAATCGATAAACTCGTACTTTCCATCAGAATTGTAATTTCCTTTCTCGACCGTACCCATCAGGGTCCAGGGCCCCATCTTGTCATTGGAGCGATAAACCTCGAATTTTTTTAATTTTCCGGAAATGTACTCTGGGTACAAATTTTCAAATTCTTCCACCGCGGGTTGCCATCGCAAGACCACTGTTCCGGTATCGGTATTGAGGGTTTGAAAAACCGGGGCAGGAACAGGGATATTGACCCGATAAACGCCATCTCTTGGATTTTTCTCCGGCCAGCAGGGAGGATCTTCCGGATTCCATTCTTTCCAATGGGGAAAGGTTTGTCCGGCATACATTTCAAACGCTTTATGAGCGACATCCTGGACAGTGACCACATCCGAATTGATATAATCCGGCAGTCCAAAATCCGCCACATAATTGTCTGTGACAATTTCTCCGGCGACTTTGACCGGGCGATCCCAGAACCAGCCCTTTCTAACCGGTTTCTCTTCATTTCCGTATCCGCCGATCACGTCGATCTCGGGGTCAGCGCCATATCCAACCACCTCTGCAATGGCAAATTCGACCTTATCACCGGGTTCCATGTAATAGAGACCAAAACCAATCGAACGGGTGGGATGAGCCTGGTCACCCTGATCCCAGGGAATGCATCGTCCATACCAGATTTCAGGTAACAAATCGGGTTGATCGCCATCCGGTCCCGTCCAAAAATCTCCATACCGTCTTGCGAAATTGGCAATTTTATCCCAAATCTTTGGTCGCTGACATGGATCCTTGCCGGAATAGACAAAATAGGGTTGCAAAATTTTACCATCAGGACCGACATCCAAATATTCATCTGTCGCCCCATCAGTGAAGGGTATCTCGAGAAGAGGATCGATGAATTGTACGGATTGATTACGTGCCGGATCATCGGGATCGATAATGGACAGACGATCTGTGTCATAATAAAGAACACAAAACCCTGCAGCCTGAGGACTGAGCAGTCCACCTCCATTCTTACCGGTCCGGGCAAATTCCATAAATTTGTCCCGGAATTGTTCGGGTCTTCCGGCCAGGGTGGTATCCCCAAAATCATTGGTTATCTGGTTGTATTGCAGCCAATAGTGGTGGTCAAAAAACGAAGCGGGAGAATAGTATTTGTCATAGAGATTCCAGTATTGCGTCGCCGTTCCGCGAATGGATCCGAGTTGTGAAGGAGAAATGCCATAATTGAATTGTATCAAGACATCGACCAGTGTTGTATCGCGTTGAACAAGCTTTGACCGAGTTTGATCGAAAAAGACTCCATTATTTTCCACAATGTATTCATGAATGATCAGATCATCATAATCCGGATAACTCCACGATCTCGATATACGTGTGACCTGCACACCCATGTTGGTATTCCACACGGCGGTGCTGATCTGTTCGGCTTCTTCCGGATCAAAATCGGGATTTAGTGATCCGTCTATTAACACCGGATAGTTTTCCTGCATTTCAATGGATACCGGAAAGCTCCATACTCCGTATGCAGGTTCTGGTTCTCCCTTACCGACGCCTCCGCAGAACGCTCCCAGACGTCCGTCTTCTTCCAGTATCCCGGTATCGCCCTTATAGTTGGCAGTGATCATGATCGCGCCGCCAAATGAGTTATTCTGTCCATCGTATTCGACGGCATCGATGATTGTACGAGAATGAGCAGGCCATTTCATATAGGGGACAGTAACCTTGAACTGAATGCTGAGCTGCCAGACCTGAGCGATTTCTCCGGTATTATAGAATGTATTGTGTAACATGCCGCGATCATGTACGACATAATCCCGCGCCTGGATGGGTATCTGTGCCAGAACAGACAATGCAAAAAGCATCATCAGTAAAAATATGATCATGATACAACGTTTTGTCTTTGATTGCTCCATATCAAACCTCGTTTAAGTGACCAATGCGTATCGAGTTTGCTAAAAATCTGCACGGATCCCCAGGCGAAAATACCTGGGCTGGTTGCGGTAAATCAGATCAGGACGAGTGTACAGATATTGCTGATCAAAGCCATCGCCCTCTTCATACGCCCCGTCAAAATAGAGCAATTCTTCCCGGTGACCATTCACCCAACGGCGTAAAAGATCGCTATCTGTCTCAAAAACATCGTCATCCCATTCCTTCTTGTTCAGAATATTAAATCCTTCCAGATATAAAATATACCTAAACCGGCCCAGATTGAACATTTTTTGCACACGCAACCGAAGATCGGTAAAAGAGGGTTGTCGTTTATTGTTCACAAGTCCCAGCAGCAATTCATCATAGGTATAAGGCATACCGGTTTGGTATGTCAGCGTGGTGCTGACGGAAAAGCCTTCAAGGGGTTTGATTGCAAATAAGTTTGGACCAAAACCGGATGGGGTATTCAATCGCAGATTCGCGATGACACGATGGGTTCGATCATAATCCAGAAAAATATCTCGTGGATCCGGCAAATCAATTACGGTTCCGTCAGGTAAAGGCTTTTCATATAACACGATCAATGCATCACCTGCTTCACTGGCCTTGCCTTTGGCGGTCTGATAATTGTATCTCAGGTAGGTACTAAAAAGGCCTGTCGACCTTTCGACATTGACATTAAACCCTTTGATATCAGCATAATCGCGATTTGCCTTGTTGCGATAGTTTTCGTTTCCGGCATTTACAAAAATAGCCTCTTCAGTAAGGTCCTGAACATCTTTATAAAATGCACTGACATCTAAACGAATATTCCATGGCAATGCCTGGACAATACCTATATCATAAGATGAAGTTCGTTCGGGCAGTAGCCTGGGATTTCCGATCTCTTCCAGGAGTCCCAGTGCATTGTACCGTGTATACAAAATATCATTAAATCCGGCCCGTTGAATAAAGGTACCGTAATTGAGATGGAAAACAGATTTCTCTGAAATCGGAAAAGAAACACCTAAACGGGGTTGCAGTCGACCGAAAAGTTTTGTTTTTTCCTTCTCTGCATATTCAGGGTCATAAATCTGGCCCTTTTCCGGAAAATGGGGATTTAGAAGAGGTGAGAATTGATTCGAAAAATATTCATAATTATAATTGAAAAAGTCATAGCGCAACCCAAAATTGCCAATAAGCCCTTGAACCTCCATTTTATCCTGAATGTATATAGCACCTTCATAAGGCTGCACAGCAAAATCCACAACCGCTCTTTCCGCCGGACTTTTTAAATTGTTTTCCTGAAAAACGTCCAGGTCATAACCCTGTAGTTGTATTCCGGCTTTGAACAGGTTGTTATGATTGATCTGGCTGACCATACTGATATCCAGACCATATGACTTTGTTTTTTCATCTCTGCGGTTGAGGTAAAGACTATTCATAGTGTGGACGGTCGGGCTTTCTTTATATTGGCCGACATAACCATTTTCGGTATATCTGGAACCGTTGTGGGCATCGATATCACGAAACCGGCCAGGATCCAGAAACTCTGGATTGCGCTTGTTTTGGGTATCCATATACTTGAGCGAGATATCCATATATGTCGAAGGACTAAAAATATGGTTCCATTTCAGCGCATACTGACCAGATGTTTCGATTTCCTTACCCACATTCAAAATCCGGTCAAAAAACATCTTTTGTCTGCCAACGTCGCTTGAATAGTTGTAATTAAAGGTATAGGACAGCGTTAGTTTATCATTCTGGCTGATTTGGCCCGTCAAATTACCCATCAACTGTCGCAACAGATCGGGATGAGGGGTTGGGATATAGAGTTCTTTTTTTCGCTGGCTAGCGGCAAAAAACAAGCGAATATTATCGGTGATGGGTCCACCGGCAGTGATATCGATCCGATGCCGGGGCATATCATTGTATTCAAGACCCACATCGCGAACCATCTGCATCCAGTTCAACATAGCCATTCTGCCATTGCGAAGAGAATCCTCAATCATGCGTTGTTCCCGAATTTCACGATCCCTTATATGAAAATAGGCAAATCTGTTGTCCGGGATATAACTCTCAAAGCCCCTTTGATAAGGATAAAGGATCTCTCCTTCATCTGATTCTACCGGTAGAATCCATTCACGTGGATTTGATAACAATCGATAAAACTGCATATTCTCTTGTGAATAGGGATTACCCCCCCATTGCTGATAATGCGGTAAATCCATAGAGACATCAAAGCGGGTCTTCCATTGATCCCCGCCTTCTTTCATCACCATATTTACAATTCCCGATTGTGCATTGCCATACTCTGCACTAAATCCGCTGGTAATCACTTCAACTTCTTCCAGGGCTGCGACCATGGGCTCAAAAGAACGACCGTTACTCAGAGGATTATTGATGCTGTTCCCACCGACCAGGTAATTGGTTTCATTGGTTCGTCCTCCCCTGAAATGATTATCGACCACATCCGCTTGTAATTCCAGGATATCCGCGATATCATCGATACCGGCCAGTTGCTCGACATCTTCCATTCGATAGGTCTGCTTTGTGGATGTCAGTTCTTTTTCGACAGTATTCGGTTTATAGGCAGTCACCACGACCTCTTCCCCGGCCAATGCTTCCGTAGTCATGGGAACATCCACACGTGTTGTCTTGTCTATAGTGACAGCAATATCGTTGATTCGAACTCTCTTGTAGCCCAAATAGGTTACAACCAAAGAATAGGTTCCAGGCGGCAGATTGATAAGAAAGTATTCTCCCGTCATATTCGACGCTGCACCTCGTTGAGTCTTATCGATCCGGATATTTGCTCCTGGCAAAGCCTCTCCTGTTTCTTTATCGAATACCCGTCCCGCTATTTTTCCTGTTGTACCTGCAAAAGAAAGAGCTACCCCGAAAAAAACAGAAAAAAAGATAAACAGTTGTAATTTCTTTAGCATGTTTTTTCTCCGACAGTTTTCATCTAAAATATTTCACAAAAAACTTTTTGCAGAGAGAACCTGGATTCCTTACTTCTGATAAAGATCATATAATCTAATTATTTTCATCTGTATTGATGATAAAGGATTGTGGCGTGACATCGCGGATAATCATGTCGTTAGAAATGTAAGGTCAAACCATTCGATGGACTTGGTACCGCAACCACCACCCACCAAAAGTTGTGCAAATATCTACAGAAAGGTTAGTCAATATTGCAAAGAAAAGTAAGTGAAAAACTGTGATATCATTGTGATTAACAACATGCCAGTTTGTTAAACACAAAAGTCCTTGCCTTTTGAGGATATATTGATTATTATTTTCAAAGGAATCGGCCGTACGGAGCACCTTTTAATGAATGATATAAGTCATGATACATATTTTGAAAAGATACTGACAAGTCATGAATTCAGCTCATCCAAAACAGATCGAGCGCTATTTGAATATCTGTATGACTCGTCAAAAAAGGGTAAAGACCTCGATGAAATCACGATCGCTGTAGATGTATTTGACAGAGGACCTGATTTTGATCCCGCTGATGATACGGTCGTTCGTGTTCATAAATATTCTCTCCGCAAAAAGCTCAAAATCTATTATTTGACCGAAGGTAAAAATGATGAGATAAAATTTGAAATACCCAAGGGAGAATACCGGCTCGTCATTAAACAGCGCAAAAAACCAAAGACAGCAAACAACCCGGTTTGGCATAAAAAATTATTAAAACATTTCACCTATACCGGTATTCTGGTTCTTTTGGGTGCCATCCTGTACCTCTTTATTATAAACCTAAAATTGACTGCTGATCTCAGTTCCTATAAAAGCATCGAAAAAAACCATCCCATCTGGCAGGATTTCTTTGAAAGAGAATTGCCCATTTTGGTGGTATTGGGGAATCATTTTACATTTCAGGAGATGAGTAAAGAGTATGATCGGGTACGGATTATCCGGGATACCCGAATAAATAGTCCGAGCGATCTTGAAGCCTTTAAAGAGGAATACACTGTTGATAATATTATCAACAGTGACCCCAAAACATATTTCCCATTTCATAGTGTCTGGGGACTTGTTCCGGTTTTAAATACTTTATATTCTTTTCATGTCCAGCCGGTAATAAAAAAGTCTTCGGACGTCACAACGGATATGTTCCAAGAGTTTAACATACTATTCATCGGCAGCATTAAAACATTGTACAACCTCGAACACATTTTCAGCCAATCGAATTTACAGTATCAACTTGACCCTCATAAAATTATCTACACCCCGCCAAATGATACGGTATCATTCGAGTACATGCGACACTTTGACACCTCCTTTCCTAACAGAGATTTGGGACTGGCATTAAAATTACCCGGACCTGCTGATAATACGATATTTATCATCACCTCTTTTCATTCCATGGGCGTCCCCTCTATTATTAATTATCTGAATAATAAACAGGGAACGGAGGAATTGCTCGAATATTTTGGGACGGATCAATTTCCCCGCTATTTCGAAACCCTGTTTCGCATTACTGGCATCGAAAAAACTGTATATAATTTGGAAACATTGATCTGTAATGATCTGACCACCAGGTTTCCCTGATTTTTTGAGTGAAAAGCAGAGAATCAGAAAATATATAAAAGTCATTTCATATCCCGAAACCAGGCAATAAAATTTTTCATTTGCAAATTTCTCCCAAAACCCGTATCAATAAAGAACGACATCCATCTCTGCCCGGCACAAAATTAAAATTGAAATGCCGACGAAACAACCAATTGTCCATTACCTTTACACCTCTGCGATGCTCTGCGCCTTTTGGTGTCTTTGCGTTGAGCTCGTCAGCAGTATCTTGAACCGTTCGAATCACCTTCAAGGAGCCTGACCATGATTTCCAGACGTGCATTTTTAAAAACCGCGGCCATGAGTGCGGCAGTATCCTCCCTTCCCCTGTCCATGGGCTGTCGCAAGGAACCGGTCGAACGGCCCAATGTCATTCTCATCATCACCGACGACCAGGGGTATGGCGATTTGGGCGTTAAAGGCAATCCTGTGCTCAAGACACCCCACCTGGATGCGCTGGCCAAAGAGAGCGCCGAGATGACACGGTATTACGTGAGTCCGGTCTGTGCGCCCACCCGCGCCTGCCTGATGACAGGACGATACAACTATCGCACCCGGGCCATCGACACCTATATCGGACGCGCCATGATGGAGCCGGAAGAGGTGACCCTGGCCGAATTACTCAATGAAAACGGCTATGCCACCGGCATTTTCGGCAAGTGGCATCTCGGAGATTCGTATCCCATGCGTCCCCAGGAGCAGGGCTTCGATGAGGTGCTGGTGCACCGCGGTGGCGGCATCGGACAACCCTCGGATCCGCCGGGCGGTGAAGATAAATATACCGATCCCATCCTGTTTCACAATGGCGAGGCCAAACAGATGCAGGGCTATTGCACGGATATCTATTTCG
>CAYNUX010000188.1:0-7482 GCA_964400115.1 uncultured Cytophagia bacterium | reverse complement strand
CAAAGAGGTGTGTTGTTTGATGGGGATCGCGACATTTTCAGAAATCGGAATGGAATTGAGCAAGGCACCATTTTGAAAAAGCACGCCGATTTTTTCAAGAATACGGTCAAACTCGGGATCATCCATCCCGGTGATCTCTTGACCAAACAATCGGATCGATCCCGATTGAGGCTGGTATAGACGGATAATATTTTTAAGCAGAGTCGTTTTACCGCAGCCGCTGGCGCCCAGGATCACTGTAATCTCGGTCTTGGGCGCCACCATGCTGACATTGTCAAGAATAATAGCCCCGTCAAAGCCAGCAGTGACATGTTCCACTTTGACCAGATTCTCTATTTGTGATTCAATCACTTGCATTACCTATTGGACCCCCTGGCCAAAATAAAAAATCAATCCCAAAATACTGTCTGCCAGAATAACCAGAAAAATCGACACGACCACAGAGGCGGTCGTGGCCTTTCCCACGCCTTCTGCACCTCCCTTGACCCGAAAGCCCTGATAGGCACCTACCAAACCAATGATCCATGCAAAGACCAGACTCTTTACAAGTCCGGTCCAGATATCTTTAATGATCAAACTCTTGACCACCTGACCGTAAAAGGGCTTCATGCCGATATCCAGGTAGGTCACCCCGATAACCAGGGCTCCCAGAATACCGAGGATCATCGAAAGAACGGTCAGCAGGGGCATCATAACCGACAACGCATACATTTTGGGAATCAGAATGAATCGCACAGGGTTTAATGCCATGGATTTGAGAGCATCGGTTTCTTCGGTTACCTCCATAGTGGCAATCTCTGAGGCAATGGCAGAACCGCTACGACCAGCGAATACGATCGCTGTCATAATCGGGCCCATTTCGCGTGTCATGGATATGGCCACGAGATCCGCAACATAGATGCTGGCCCCGAATTGACGCAGCTGGGCAGCGGATTGCAATGCCAGGATAAAACCGATAAGAAAGGAGATCAAGGCGACAATGGGAAAAGCGTTCATACCGATGATGATACACTGGTTGATAAATTCTCCCTGCCGCATCCCCTTCTTGCGCACCAGGCCCACAAATGTAAAGTAAAATGTATCTGAGACAAGATACAATAACTCGAGAAATTTATTCCATCCCTTTACGCCCCAATCTCCGATCTTTTCAAAAAGGGGGAGCTTTTTTGGGGGAGGTGGTTTTTCAATTTTTTTCAGAGAAAACGTATCAATGGATTTTTGCACATCCGGGGATACATTTTCCAACTTTAACTCACATTGGTTTGCTGTGGCTTGTTCCATGAGATCATCGAGAAACGCCACACCAACGCTGTCGATTTTGGTCACCTCTGATAAATCTACATCAAATTCGCTATCCGTACATCGCGCAAGGGTTTTCTGGCTCTGTTTGATCAAATCCGGAACCGTGGCAATGACGAGGTCGCCTTGAAGGGTTATGGTATTATGTGTGATCTTTATCCGGGCCATAATGCTTACTGTCTGTTCTGTAAATATTCACTGATCTGTTCATAAAAAACCAGTGTTTCCTCTAAAAGGATTTGGCTCAGCTTTTCTGCATAGCTGTTCATGCTCTTGTCGTCAAGCGGCAGGGAACGATCAAAACGATGCTGTAGATTGGAAACAGACGATTCGGCATCCATAAAGAATAATGTCATGGACAGATGAGCAGTCGGCGGATCATCCTTGTGATTGCGCTCCAGAATTTGAACATTCCCGCCAATAATGTAATTCGGGTCTGCTGAAAGCCCTCTTGTGCATTTTGCAAAAAGACCTTTTTGATCAAATACAGTATGTACCTGATCGGCCAAAGCATAAGCCGGGCGCACAGCCCAGTGATGATAATAGAAATAGTTGAGTTCTTTAGTATCGGTGCGCAAAGCGATACGTGTTTGCTCGAATGCTCTGGAGACGCGAAAATCTCGCACATCCACCTCAAGAGGAAATGATTGTGCAGATTCGCTTTGTGCAATGGTTTGCGGAAATTCAATGAGATAGTAATTCCTGATCAGGGTCTTTCTGGCACAAAAAACCAAAAAGCTACAACTCGTCAAAAGAATCAAAACAATTTTTTTCATCTTAGGGTTCCAATTTAAAATCAGGGGCATTTTGGGGTTCGGCACCCCGAATAAGTATCGATGGATCCTCGCTGATGGTACGGGAAAACTGATTGAGATAGTCTACACTTTCTTTGAGCGTTTCAATGGTATAAACGAGATCATTGCGACTCTTTGAGAATGTGATTTCCACATCTTTCAGCATGGTATTGGTTTTATCCAGAGTAATATTCAGTTCGCTGATCAGTCGTACGATATCTGCTTTTTGAAGGGATTCACTAAATTTAGAGAAATTGCCCATCATCTGTCGCATAGTGTCAGAACGCGTAAAATTATTTACTCTGTCCAAAATATTGTGCGTTGTGGCAGTCACCCCCTCCAGTTGATAGCTAAAGGTCTCGACATTGTTCATCGTCTTGGCAAAAGAGTCCTGATTTTGTGCAAGTATGGTATTCAATTGATCCAGTGTTTTCGAGGTATTTTCAGCGACCTCTGTAAGATGGATTCGGTTCTCAGCAGAAGTCAATTGGATAAGATTATTAAGGATCATTTCGGTTTTTTCAGCCAGGTTTTCTGCACGGCCGGAGATCTCTTGAGTCATCGAAAGGCCGCTTTGGATGAATGAGCCAGGCTCGAGAGATGGAGCATCAGAACTACCGCTCTTTAGTTCAATGGTTTTAAGACCCGTAATACCGAGATAGGCAATTTCTGCTTTGGTATCTTTGCGAACAGGAATTCCTTCTTGCAGGCTGATCGTTACAATCACCCGACCGATATCATTTGGGTCGATAGATATATTACGCACAAACCCAACCGTCACTCCCTGATACTTTACAGCGCTTCCTTCCTGCAAACCGCTCAAAGAGATATCCCTAAACCCAATTTTATAGATATCCCGATTTTCAAACATTTTAGGAGCGACAATAACGACCAGGGTGCCAACGAATACGGCAATGGCGATGGTGACAAATATTCCCAGTCGAATTTTCTGTGATCTGCTGACCATAATCAACAATTCCTCATATTTCTATAGGAAAAGAGTCCTAATGGTAGGTTGCCCGAAATATACGGTTAAAGCAAGTTAATATATAAAATAACAATAAAGAGATCAAGCATAATTCCGCAAATAATTTTATTTTCAAAAAAAATTCATATCAAAAGGACCAGAGGTTACCGGTTGTTAAAAATTATTCCGCACACCCCTTGCATTTATGAGCATTCTTTATTTTGGTTTTATTCCCAATTTATCATAAATTAAAAATAAAATCAATACTTGTTTATACGGTTGACGATTACCAAATGAATATTATCCTCTTTTCTCGCGAACAAAGAATCAATGATCGGGTACATTTCGAGGGCAAACAAGCCAATCATATCCAACGGATTCTAAAAGCCAAACCAGGAGACCTGATCAATGTCGGCGAAATCGATGGAATGATGGGCACTGCCACGATTCTAGAGATAAACAACCAGGTTTCATGCCAGGTCGACTTGAATATACCACCTCCCCCCCCATTGCCGCTAACCCTTTTACTTGCATTACCGCGACCCAAAGCACTCAGGCGTATTCTGCAGACCCTTGCGAGTCTTGGTATCAAATCCATTTATCTATTTGGATGCTGGAGAGTGGAAAAAAGCTATTGGTCCAGTCCGGTGCTTTTGAAAAAGAATCTGCAAAAATATCTTCTCCTGGGACTTGAACAAAGCAAAGATACCATCCTGCCGCATATTGAATTAATGCCTTTATTCAAACCTTTTGTAGAAGACCGGGTCCCCACACTCATGGATAAAAGCCTGGCCTTGCTTGCGCATCCCGGAACGTTTGATAATTGTCCGGTTTATAGCAAAGAGCCTGTTGTCCTGGCCATCGGACCCGAGGGGGGATTTATTCCGTATGAAATCGAAAAATTTACAAATCAGGGATTTCAAACCATATCTCTGGGACCACGGGTTCTCAGGAGCGAAGTCGTCATCCCCTATCTGGCGGGTAGATTATGGCAAAAATGATGATAGATCAGACATGCTTGATTTGTGTCGTAAAAAGCAATCAGGCACTAATAATGCTTGAAAAAATATCTAAAAAAAGCCATATTATAAGTGTATCTGGCCACTCTACAGGATGATTCGAATCGTGAATGAATCCCAAAAAGCTGATTTTATCATCAAAACCCTGAATGACTATTTTCCGCACCCTGAAATCCCTTTAAATCACAGGAATGCGTATACCCTTTTGATTTCTGTATTATTGTCTGCCCAGACCACTGATGCGCAGGTCAATAAAGTGACCCCGGTGCTGTTCGACCGGGCAGATACACCTGAAAAGATGGTAACCCTGTCGGAATCTGAATTACACCAAATCATTCGCTCGTGCGGTCTGGCGCCACAAAAAGCAAAATCCATAAAAAGCCTGTCTCAACGATTGTTGGATGAATACAATGGCAGAGTACCCTCTACATTTAAAGATTTGGAATCTCTGCCAGGCGTAGGACACAAGACCGCCTCTGTGGTCATGGCACAGGCCTTTGGGGTTCCGGCATTTCCGGTAGACACTCATATTCACAGGCTGGCGCGGAGGTGGGGTCTGTCGAATGGCAAATCTGTTCAGCAGACGGAAGAGGATCTGAAACGAATTTTTCCCAGGGATCAGTGGATCAAATTGCATTTACAAATAATATATTTTGGCCGCAACTATTGCCCGGCCAGGGGACATCATCCCCTGGAATGCCCGATCTGTAAAGAGGTCGGAACAGAAAATTGATTCATCCAGAGAAAAAGTGGTATACAATCAAAAATGAGCTGTCGTATCGAATAAATTTAAAAGAGCGCTCTGTGCAAAGCCTTTCCGAAAATCGCTTAAAATCCGGTTTGGATATCAGCTTGACAGCAGGGCAAGAGAAACATTTGATCAATGCATTAGAGACGACCCATGACCGCTAAAGCCAAAATGTTGACCTGGACGAACATGACATTTGATGAACTCAATGTCCTGGACGAACATGACATTTGATGAACTCAATGTGCCCATCCTATATGAAATACTAGCAGCGCGCCAGGATGTGTTTGTGGTGGAACAAAATTGTTCTTTTTCTGAAATCGATCATCTCGATCGCTATTGCCATCACCTGATGGCATGGTCAGGAAACGAACTGGCAGCCTATGCCAGAATCGTTCCCTCGGGACTGCAATTCAAAGAACCCTCCATTGGCCGTATTCTTACCTCATCCGGTTTTCGGGGCAGCGGAATGGGAAGAGAACTGTTGCAAAGAGCAATCAAGCTCACCAAACACCTCTTTCCCGGGCAAAATATATGTTTGTCCGGTCAACTCTATCTGGATGGATTTTATCGCCAATTTGGGTTTCAACCTTTCTCACAAATATATCTGGAAGATGACATTCCTCATCAGGACATGATCCTCTATCTGAATCGACCCATTTCCTGATCCCCGGGAATTTCCAATCTGATCACTATGCTGGTGCATTATATGTTACTGCAAACGGGGCCGGAGAATTGGTTTTAAATGATGATGAGGCGGACTATGCACCAAGTTTTTGGACCAATATCACTAATCAACCGGATGGTAGAGGATCTCTGATCATCTCCACCGGTGGAGACAATAGAGATTCTTATTTATACTTGGTTCACGGAGGCGGAAACGATGGCAAACATATAAACCTGCGAATTCATAACATGCGTGTGCACGCAGACAATGCAGCGGCCAAAGCGGCCGGTTTGTCAGTTGGTATGTTTTATCGATCAGCTGATGGTATCGTCAGGTGTGTCTATTGATTATAGCACATTATAAATAGCGAGAGAAGGCAGGATATTTTCTTTGCTAGATAAAGTTATGGAATAGCTGTTAATCAAATGAATGGTTAAAACTATTTTTGCATACTTTAACCACTCATGTCCGGTCGATTGACCGGACATGAGTGAGATTAGATGAGTTTGATTGTTATTCTAAATGGCAATCTATCATCTCTGAATCTATTTAAAAAACGCAAACAATATCCCCACCAATGCGATCACCTGTCCCATCCAAAAGATAAACATCCATTTAATCAGATCGGCACGGGTATTGGCCAGGTCTGTTCGCACTCTGGCGATCTCTTCCGTGATACGTTCGTTCACTTTACCGATCTCTTCGGTGATTCGGTTATCCAGCC
The DNA here is from genome assembly GCA_964400115.1 of uncultured Cytophagia bacterium. Classification (GTDB taxonomy): domain Bacteria; phylum Zhuqueibacterota; class Zhuqueibacteria; order Residuimicrobiales; family Oceaniaggregativiventaceae; genus Oceaniaggregativivens. The sequence goes on along the minus strand of CAYNUX010000188.1, from coordinate 1,264 downwards.
TTTTTTCCGTTTCGGCAATAGTGACGTTTATCGCACCAATCTCTTCAGTGATACGATTATCCAGTCTTTTTTCCGCTTCGGCGATGGTGACGTTTATCGCACCGATCTCTTCCCCCAACCGACGCTCGTATTTTTCTTCCAGATAAACCATGAGATCCTGTTTTTGATTCTGCTGGCTCTGGTTCAAAAGCCGGATCAGGCTGTCGACTCCCTCGTCACCGAGTTTATCCTTGAGCGGTTTTTCCACGGTAATAATGGGCATGGCGGCTTGATATTCTCCTGTTTTTATTATTTTACTCAATTTAGTACTGATTTGCAAGTAAAATTTCGGAAACGGAATTGCATAGACGATGCTCAAGGCTCACCTTTTGCCGTGTGCATACCAAACAGACTTTTCACGGTACTGCAGATTCTAACCCTTCCTTAGCTCCCTCCATCCAAAACACGTGGTCACCTTGATCCACCTGCCCGTCCATATCCACATCCGCCTGAACGTAATCCGGCTGTGATTGCACCTTATGATTATACCACACCACATAATCCTGTGTGGTCAGGTAGCCATCCCGGTTGATGTCTCCGGCAATCAGGCCCCAGGTGTTTCCATCCAGTTGAATCTGACTGTTAGTTCCAAATGCCTGATCCGCAGAAACGGAAAAATCATAGCTCGTCACCGCTGCGTGATTTATCGCTACAGACATCCGCGACATGACATCGAGGTGGTTGCGGCTCTTGATGGACAAGACATAATCACCATCTGCCACGCCGTCAAAGACAAACGCCTGCCAGCCGTCAGCCGACAATATCGAGCCGTTTTTCAGCACAAATCCGCTCTGGTGTGCCAAAACCGCTTTGCTGATCTCATCCCTTAACTCGACCAGCACCCAATCGACAAAATCGGCTGAATCTTTGGGAAAGGCCGTGAGGGAAACCGGATCCCCGGCAAACGGCGAATCGTGTGGCAACAAACCCGCATCGATAAGATCGGTGGTCATCGTGTCGCCAACCGCATCAAAGGGTCCCTGCAAAAACGCTTTGAGCTGTACCATGACGCCATCGGCCAAAAACTCGAACGCGCCCATATCCGGTGCAGCATCATCGGAGCGCGAGGTGCCGGTAATATCTTCAGCGACTGCCGGATTGATCATCGTACCGGCATCGATCACCGGTGACAACGGTTGCACCTCATATCCGTCGATCGGGCCGGCCAAAACAGGTGCAACAAACAGCGGATCCAGGCTGAAACTGTTTGGCTCCTGGGCAAACG
>CAYNUX010000187.1:0-7502 GCA_964400115.1 uncultured Cytophagia bacterium | reverse complement strand
GTCATCATTGTGCCAATGCAGACGGTCTTCACGCAAAATATTATATGAATATTCCAATCCGGCTTTGATTTCATTCGAGGTGTTGATTTGATCGGTATAAGAAGCGGTCAATTTTGTTCTGCGGTTATAGGAATTATCCCAGGTATAAGCTCCACCGTACATTCGGTATCCTGAGGCCTCATCCGGCACACCGAGTTCTTTGGGAATCCATCCGGACTGTGGATCGAGATAAAGCCGGCCGTGAAACATACGGCCCTCTTCTTCCGGTGCCATCGGAGGCCGGCCCAGATGCCATTTTACATAAAAATGGTTCAGATTCACTTCATAGTATCGTGTTGGCGACAGGGTATGGGTGAGTTTACTGCCGATAATGGTGGCATATCGATCGAGGACCGGTTTGTAAAAGGGATAATAGTCGGGAAACCCGTCACCATTATAAGAGATGCGGTCTTCCTCTGACCACTCACTGCCAGAGCTTCCTTCCGTAACGGTGCGCACTTCGGAATATTGCGCATTCATGATCAATTTCATATTGGGAGAAAGGGTATTGACCATTTTCAGGTTACCGCTGCGTTCATCATAATGATCCCGAGACATGGGATAATCAAAAGGATGAAACTCGTACTTTGTTCCCAACAGAAAAGTAGAGGTCCAGGGCACAAGTGGAGTCTTACCAGAGAGTGTGAGATCGATATTATGGCCGGTGAGATCACCATATTCCACCGGACGATGACGCCATTTCCAGAGTTCATAAGCCTCATTTGGCGTCAGATCGTTATCCGGATTGTTGTCATTGAGCAGATTTTCAGAAAATTTATCCCACCCTTCCCAGGTATATTTGGTCTCGTACAATCCGTTGGGAGTGTACAATGTATCCCCCCTGAATGCGTTGGGACCATCCCTAAGCCGCCATTCCCATCGATAATTGGGATCGTATTTATTCCGGCCATAATGAGGGTTTTGAGCGGGCATGAACTGATAATCTGCGCTAAAATGAACACGCTCGGTTGGCGTTTTACTTACGACATTGATGACGCCCGATCGCGATTGGCCATACTCGGCATTAAAGCCGTTACGCATGATCTTGATCTCTTGGACCATGCCGGGTTGAATAGACATGACCGGACGATTGAATTTTTTATCGGTGATCTCCATACCATCCATGAGATAGCCCAGTTCATGGGCTTCACCCTCGCGGATCTTGATAGTGCCCTCGATCACATTCCCACTTACCCCCGACTGCATACCGATCACATCTTCGATGCGATTGGCAAAAGGAGTGGTTTGATACTGTTCTTCAGTAACATAAGATTCCGTGGCCGAAACATCCAGCTGGATGATATCTCTTTTGGATTCCACCACGATCTCCTGGCCCTGAATCACCGTCTGTTTCAGGTTGAAATCCACCTGAATCGTACGATCCACGCTAACCTGAACCCTTTGCACTGTCGTGGGCGAATAGCCCATCATCTGGGCGGTGAGGGAATAACGACCCGGGGGCACTCTGAGGATAATATATTCACCATTAATATCTGTGGCAGCACCCAGATTACCTGAAAATTCAAATTCCTTTCCCTCGTTCCATGTATGGGAAACAATCACATTCACTCCGGGTAACGGATCTCCATTGGCGGCATCACGCACCATACCTCTGATTTTTCCTGTTACACCGGCAAAAACAAATGTGGGTAGAATGAGGACAAGCAAGAAGGGCAATAACACATGTCGGCATTTCGTCATATTGTACTCCAGCCTACAAAAATAAGGTGATGGTTTAGATTCATCAATTCTTGTTACTGGTCGAGCACAACCAAATGGTTACGAAAATTTTGGTTTCAGCTATAAACTAGGCAATCGTTTGTATGTTGTCAAGCAAAATTTTTCCTTTATTCATTTTTCCGCAAATATCCCAAAAACAGATATCATCTTTTCTGCAACTCAAAGCGACTCGTCTATTTTCATTTCTTTTTCTATTTTGGACAACAGTAATATAAATGAATGATTTAATCATATAAATTGGTTAATAATAACAAGAATTCAATAATAATGCTCAGACTTTTTCAAGTATGTCGATCTCTATCCTATAATAAAGCCAGAAAAACAAATTTAGATATAGATATTATCATGGAATCACCCCATCAAACGAATGAATTAAAACAGATACTCGCCAAGTTGCTCATCCCTTTGGCTGGCATCACTCTATTTTTACTCATCTTTAATATAGTAAAAAGCGTTGCTTCCCTGGCCTTGCTGCTATTTTTGGGCATTTTACTCGCAATCTTGCTTAATGGGGTATCGAATTTTCTATCGCAAAAAACCCGGATCCCTTTTGTCCTCTCCATGTTTATCTTTATTCTTTTAATATTGGGAATACTCGTAGGGATTGGTTGGTATGCAGGTCCTAACCTGATCGAACAATACAAAATATTGCGTGAACAAATTCCCTCGGCAATCAATAACCTGGAAGATATTTTTGCCCGACGGGGGTGGGCAGAGTATCTGTTGCCAGACCAGGTAAAAATGGATCAGGTATTTTCAAATAGTTCTTCTTTTTTCTCCGGCATTGCAGGCATATTTTCTACTGCAGCTGGCTTTTTGGCCAGTATCTTTTTTATTCTCTTTGTGGCAATCTATATGGCTATTGATCCGGATATTTATCTGAACAATTTTATCACAATATTTTCCAAAGATCGACGCGAGCGGGCCAGAGAAATATTTTCCTTGCTGGGAAATGGCTTGCGCTGGTGGCTCATCGGACGATTCGCCTCAATGGCGGTGGTGGGCATTATGACCACGGTTCTTTTGTTTATCGCGGGTATCAATATGGCCGTTTTTCTGGGCCTCATTGCTGCCATGTTTTCTTTTGTTCCCTATATCGGGCCAACCGCCTCTGGTATCCCTGCAATCATCGTTGCGCTGAGCGATGAACCCATAAAAGCATTATATGTCATCGTGATCTATAGTCTCATTCAATTCATCGAAAGTTATTTTATCACTCCGCTCATACAGGAACGGGCCGTTTCCATGCCTCCGGCTCTGCTTATCACCGTACAGGTTCTCATGGGACTCTTGTTTGGCTTGCTGGGGGTATTGTTGGCAACACCTTTAACCGTGGTCTTGATTATCCTTGTCCAGACTCTGTATGTGCACGATTATCATGGCGATGAAATCAAGGTGCTGGGCAGCCATACAAAGCAGAGTTGAATCTTGGTCACCGGTCAGGACTTTGGCTTGCAGGCCTCGGAGCAGCCCAAGCCTACAGTGCAGATTTATATCTCGCGCTGTCTTTTGCTGATTCTACACAAATTTCAATATAGGGAATGGTCTCGAGGCGATCCATACCGATTCTTTTTCCGGTAAGCAAACAGATTCCATATGTTTTATTGTCGATTCGATCCATAGCTGCATGCAGACGCTTTAACATTTTAGTTTGGTGTTCAATCAACATAAAGAGTCGTTCCCGGTCATTAGAATCGGTACCTGCATCCGCCATGTGCAATGCATAGGCGCTGTCGGTTGCAGAGGGATTGCTATCATCCTTGAGCAATGCTTTCAACCTCGTAATTTCATACTCTGTTTCATCAATCGATCGTTCAACCAGTGAACGAAAATAATCGAGTTCTTTTTGTCTCAGTTGATTGATCGTTGACCTCGTACAGCTGCTCTTTGTCATAAATCCCCTCCTGACAGAGATTAGGTTGCTGGACAAATATAACGAGTCAAATGAATAACAATATAAAGACAATGTTAAATGGGGATGAAAACCTGGCGTGGGGCAGACACTCTTCCCAATGCGGGATCAGGAAGAGTGCTTTACGATCAGACCATAGAAATATTCGACCAATTGACATTTAGTTTTCTGCAGACATAATCCATTTCCCGGCTAAAATCACCCAACACCATATTCCAGTGAAATCCTCGCATGTCCTGTAACAATTTCTGCCAATTGCCATCGATCTCGATATCATACTGCGAACGACAGATATCATAGAACGGGCTATCCACAACCTTGCCGGTAAATCCTACCCAGAATTTTTGCCCTGCATCCGGACAAACCATGGTTACAGCAGTGCCTTTGGGCAGATTTACCTTGGGTGTTGCTCCATAATCAGATTCATAGTGGGTCATGATTCTGGCCGGAGCATAAGTTTTGGCATCCATTCGACGGGGTGCCGTACAATGCGCACAGGTTACACAGCCATGGTGTGGATAGGTAGGATCATTGAGAAACACAGGCTTTCCCGCAATGTGGTAAAGCAAGAGTCCGGACGGAATAACATTAAAATCCGATTCACAGAATGCCATATACCCTTCATCATTGAGCAGACTCAGACTCAGACAAGCCGTGGTCTCGGCCATGGGCATAATGGTTCCCATGCAATGATTAATGGTAAAGGCATCAGCATCGTGTTCGATCATCAGTTGTTTAAACAGGTGATAAACAAGAAAAGCATTTTCTACAAACGGTTGCTCGGTTTCAAGCTCTGTATCCAAGAGATCCAGATAGAGAGCCGCTTCTTTCTTGCACTGTGACACCAGGCCTTTATCGCTCCGAGCTGCTTGTATTCGATTTGCCATAACATCATACGAAACGTCGATCATATCGAGTCCGAATTTTTCCTTTCCGACCAATGGAGCTTGCGGACAACACCAGCCACTGGCGCCACCCAGGGTGATAATTTTTTTGCCGAGAAAATTTTCCTTTCCGTGCATAGCGCGCAATTTCCACAACAATTCATGCGTGTCATCAACGATCACATCATGCACATCCATCCCGGCAGGATTACGGTATTCATCTACCTGAAATGCATCTCCACCTTTGCGCAAAAAACGACAATGGGCAATTTCATACCATAGATAAACCGGGCCTGACCGGTGACGTACAAACATGAGATTATTAGAACTCGAAGCATAACAAGCCTCCAGAGCATCACCGCCACCTGATGCTGCATAGACAAGCATTACGTCATAATCTGATTTCATCGTGACGGTGGTTGCCTGATCTTTATTTCGCACTTTGATCACAGGCAGAATTTGCAAGGGAAAATCGGCCTTGTTTTGCACATCCGAGAGTTCCCTGCCAATCCGATTGATCTCTTCGTTCACATCAGACTGGGAATGCAAACCACCCCAGGGACGCCATGAAGTTCGTTCGCGGGGTTCATAGAGATTGTAAAGCAAAACGGGTTGAACACGTAACGTTTTGCCAAATCTTTTAAAAGGCTTTTGGGTATCCCACGGTTCGTTTTGAAAAGATTGAGCTCTCAGGTCTGACGCGACCAGTCCAATTCCCGCCATACCGGCCGCAGTCAATCCCATAAAATGACGACGATTAATGCCATGGCAACACATTCGCACCTCCTCGATAGAGTTAATGGCTAGACAATTTCTGTACCGGGACTCTCCTCCCGGCTCAGGCCGATGCAATGCGTTTCCAGTGAAACGGCCTGAACAAGGGCTAGTTCATTTCTGGATCAGAGAATACGAGGAACTCGAGTCTGCTGCAAAATAAGAATTTTAGGTTTCTGATGAAATAAAAGTTTACGATTTGTGGGCATGAGGATACAGATCTAAAAAGTTCTAGGGGCTCAATTGAAAACATTTTTATATCCGGGAAGAGGTTTGATAACCGCTCGTTGGCACCCCGAAAATAGTCCGAGAGCAAAAAGCCAGGCAAATACAACAAATCTTATCTTTACATTACATAACGTCATCTTCCGGATCCTAAACTCCAACACTCATCTTGTCGAATTTGGCGATTTACAGCACCCGTAAATTTCCCCGGCTTTTTACACAACACGATTCTAAATCAGCAATAAAATGATAATGATGAGCAAAACTGTCGTCAGACTCGATGTTAGATATCGATCTGCTTGTTCCATATCCTGTTGAACGTAGGTAGCAAAATCGACTAAATTTCCATCGGTAACTCGATTAAATCCATTTCTCCCATTCAATTCATCGACTTTGACCAGGATATCTTTTTTTAGTTTCTTTACTGCCGGAAGATCTTCTTTGGGGACGTCGGGCCGATTTTGAATTTTATTTAAAACCAGTACCAGTTTGTTCATAGAATTGTTGAGGATCTGGCGCTCCGTATGAGGAGATGTTTCTAGCACCGTTTCTAACAGGGTCCCCCGGCCTTTCTCAATTCATCAAAAAGATGACCACCATGACAATTACATTGGTAAGACCCAAAAGAGGAAACAAGCCAGCATTTTCCATATCCTGCTGCACATAGTTTGCAAATGCAACAAGATCTTTATCAGATACGCGTTCATAACCATTACGCCCCTGCAACTCGTCCTGTTTCTCGACAAAACGTTGCCGCAGTTGTTGCACTGTTAAAAGTTCGGACTGTGGAACATCGGGCCAGGTTTGCAGGGTACCCAGGACCGAAATCATTTTATCCAGTGACCGATCGAGTATCTGACGCTGTTGTGCAGGTGTCTCTGCCTCATTGATTTGTTCAAGGGCGGAATTGAAATACTGCTTGATGAGGCTTTGAATTTTTGCAGGTCCCTCTTTTGCAAATACAAAAGAGGCCATGATGCAAAGTATTAAAACACCTTTTGACAATATGGACATACTCTACTCCTTTTGAGTTATGTTGTGATGATCAACAATGCTTGTTTTAGTGACGACAACAATTATGCCACCATCTATCAATGTGCCTTAGAATAAAATTAACAATCCCTTACGAATAATGTGTGAAGGATCCGACCGATTACAAAATTCACCAGATTTACAGAAAGGAAAGTAATGAACCACAGGATTGAATTAGAGAGAGACGCTCGGGCTGAAGGATAATTTCATGCTGCTTGGGTCTGGAAAAAGTAAAAGTTAGCGAATGCTTTGTTTTAACGGAAGGTCACTCTTGTCCAAAATAGACTTTTGAAAAGCAAAATCAACGCAGAGAATGCAGAATAATCTCAGAGCTCGCAGAGAAAAGAACAAGAAAAATAGTTAAAACCATCAACCAGGATGCGTTGGTTGTCTTTTATCTTTGATGAATGCTTATGGATAGTTAAAGTGGTATCAAGGGTGCGAGTTATGCAAGAGTTATCAATGTTTATATTTGCGTTATCATTTTTTATCATTGCGATCTCTGCGTCCCGGCTTTGATGAAATCATTTTCAAGGAGGACCTGTTATGATGGTTAGTTCTGAAAATGCATAAATCGATTATTTTTGAGGGAAAATATTATCACAATTATTTATTTTGGACAGCAGTGACGAAAGGTATAATTGAAAACAAAAGCAAGAGGTTGCCCACTGATCCATAAATCAATTGCAATGGAGGATCGATTTGGTAGCCGATGATCAAAATTTCGATCCCGATCAAGCGAGTTGTATTATTTATAGCGGTTCATTGGTGTTCATTCGTATTTATTCAAGGTTGGAGGGAATATCCTGAATAAAAAAAAGCGGGTTGATGTTTGATACGCATCAACCCGCTTGATATTTAAAAATCCGGCGACGACCTACTCTCCCACGCAGTCT
>CAYNUX010000186.1:0-7523 GCA_964400115.1 uncultured Cytophagia bacterium | reverse complement strand
AAATATATTTTCCTGAAATATATCCGCCTTTAGAGCTCACCATTCTTGCAGTGCCGGTCTTGCCACACACAGACATTCCTTCGATCGCGGCCTTTGTACCGGTTCCTTTTACAACGACCTGTTCCATAAGATTTTTCAATGTGTCTGCTGTGCTTTCTTTGAGAACGTATCTGACAGGTTTGCCTTTTTCATCGGCCCGGCTCAATATGCGGCCGTCATCACGGATCTCTTTAATCAGAGTAGGCTGCATTAATACGCCACCATTAGCAATGGTGGAAAACATGTTACACATTTGAAGAGCGGTTACACCGATTTCATGACCAAAACCAAGTACAGCAGGTGTCATACCCGACCACTCGGAGACAGGCTTGAGAATCCCTTCTATTTCGCCGCGCAATTCGATACCAGACTTTCCGCCAAAACCAAAATCTCTGGCATATTTGAATAACAGATTGCGATCCACATCGAGGGCTGTTTTAGCCATACCGATATTGGAAGATTTTATCAAAACATCAGCCAGAGAAAGCGTACCATAAGGAGAGGTATCATGAATGGTTTCGTTTACATAATCAAATTTGCCTTGTTCACAATAAACGCGATCCTCAGGAGATTTCAGACCTTCGTTAAATACGGCTCCCAGAATGACAGGTTTGAACGTAGATCCCGGTTCAAAAAGATCTGTTATAGGCCGGATTCGCCAGCTTGAAGGATGATAACGTGATGGTTTGTTCGGGTCAAATGATGGAGCTGTAGCCAAAGATAATATATGCCCGTTCTGTGGATTCATCACCACAACCATCCCGCTATCCGCATTATATTCTTTCAAGGCATTTTGCAGTTCTTTTTCGACAATCCGTTGATATACATAATCGATGGTCAGTACGACATCTTTGCCATCTTGTGCAGGCCGAATAGGATATTCCGATCGTTCAAAAGGGCTTGTTTCTTGTGCGGTACGTTGCAAAATAGCGCGACCGGATTTACCCCGCAAAAAGTTTTCACACGCGAGCTCAATTCCTGAAAGTCCGCGTCCATCGATATCTACAAATCCGAGCATTTGCGATGCAACGGATCCTTTTGGGTATTGACGGGCATGATCTTTTTGCAAATTAATGCCCGGAAGGTCAAGTTCGGCCAGCCGATCCCCCACCTTTTTCGAGGCATTACGGCTGATATAGATATATTCGCGAGAGGAATTAAATTTGCGCAAATAATAGGTGTGGTGATTTCCCAATAGATCAGAGAGCACTTGCGCGGTTTTTACGCGATCGGCAATACGATTGGGGTGCGCCACGATCGACACAGCAGGCACATTCATCGCCATAGGACGTAATTGGCGATCATAGATCACGCCGCGTTGTGGAGGCAATTTGATCTCGAATTTGTACTGTTTGTCTGCAATCACCTCAAAATCCTCCTTGTCAAGAAACTGGATCTGGATGAGGCGGATAATCAATATGATAAAAATAAAAATTGCGACCAGACTAGAGAAAGCTAACCGCCATTGACTTTTATTTTCTGTCTTGCTGACCATATCGTATCCATCACCCCTGTTAAGCTGAAAAATGGCTGGTTGTCTTAATCCGTAGCCGGAATATTCAGACCGATTTTGGGGGCATGCACCAGTCCGAGTTCATTATTGGCAATTTCGACAATACGCTCCTCTCGCTTTAACCGTTCGATTTCGGCTTTCAAGATTGCATTTTTATTTTCGACTTGCTTTAATTCCACCTTGAGCTGCGAATTCATTCGGAACAATTCATCGACGGTAACCGTCTGCCATACTTTGACAAGAGCAAGAACAGCAAATCCCAACAACCAGAAAAGTGTTTTTCTGCGTTGCCGGGGTTTTTTGAACGGCAAAATGATCTTTTTTTTCCGGGTTGCTAACATTTTTCCACCACCCGCAACCGTGCCGAGCGAGCCCTCTTGTTCTCTTTGATTTCTTCTGCATCCGGCTTTATCAGTTTAGTGACATTTTTACATGTTGCCTCTTTTCCGCAGACACAAACCGGTAACTGAGGCGGACAAGTACACGGATGCTCTTGCGCGTGTATGAATTGTTTGACCCGACGGTCTTCCAGGCTGTGATATGAGAGGATTGCGAGGCGGCCACCGGGCCGAAGTATGGATATTGCTTTGGGTAAAAAATGTTCCAGACTCGTCAACTCATCGTTGACATAAATTCGAAGTGCCTGAAATATGCGCGCCAATGTTTTAACCACATGATCCTTTCGGCTCACCTTGCGTACGACTTGAGCCAAATCAGTGGTCGTTTCAATGGGCGCAGACTGGCGTTGCTGTACCACCGCCCTTGCGATTCGTCTGGATTGGCGTTCTTCGCCAAAGTGAAAAAAGATATCAGCTAGCTCGCGCTCTGTCAATTCATTGATTACAGAAAAGGCATCGCGCTCTATTGCCGGCCCCATCTTCATGCTCAAAGGGCCCTCTTGTGAAAACATAAAACCTTTTTGAGCCTCGGAAAGCTGTAAAAAAGAAACCCCCAGATCGGCCACAACCGCATCCACATGCCCAACCACCTCTGGGGGTAACAACTCGTCGACGTTTCTAAAATTGTCCAGGAAACCATGGAATCGATCAGACCAGGGTGCCAATCGCTGCTTGGCTCGTTCCATCGCTTCCGGATCCAGATCGAACCCATATACTTGAATCTCTGGCACTCGAGTCAAAAATGCCTTTGAAAATCCGCCATCTCCAACCGTGCAATCCACCACAACCCGACAATCATCCACCCGCAACAGTTCAAGAACGCGATCCAACAAGACAGGCTTGTGATATGAGATACTCAATTCACCACCCTAGTCGAACCCGTCTTCATCGTAACTGAGACTCAAATTAATGGAACCCATGGTCTCCTGGAACAGCTTTTCTTCGGGACCTGCTTCCTTGGCATATAATTCGGAATTCCAAATCTCTATAAACTTGCCAACCCCCACTATTTTGACATTATTGCTTTCATTCAATTTTGCGTGCTCCAACAAGTCCTGCGATAAATTGATGCGACCCTGCTTGTCAAACAACACTTCATTGGCCCGCCCAATTACCTGTCGGAACATTTTTGCCTTGGTGATTTCATCTAATTTGTTATATTGTAACAAAGCTTTTAAATAACGTTCCCATTCAGGCTTGGGATATGCAGCGATATTGTTTCCCAGACCACGCGTAACAAATAACCGGTCATTACATTCAGGGGCAAGTGCGTTGCGAAACTTTGCTGGGATTGCTACTCGGCCTTTTTCATCCAAACTGTTTGAATATGTGCCCAGTAGCGCCAACATAATTAAAGACCTTTATAAATAGAACCATAAGCAACATTAAAAAATTCCCCACAAAGCTCCACTTTTAACCACCTTCTACCACTTCTCCCCACCGACAACTTGAAAATAGTTGTTCCTGGGCTAAAAGTCAAGGGAAAAAACCATTTTATAACATATTTTTTCATCACCCCCGATATATTGATTTCAATGCTTTATTTGCATCAAGCAAAAAGATTGTTTTCTTCAAATGACTCCTTTTTTCGTATATCAATACAGAGGAAATTACTCTGCAACCAATAAATCTGGTCTGATTTTTGCAAAGTTTTAAAGAATCCCCAGCTGAACAATCTTAACAAAATTCGGAAAGGATAAAGGAAATGCACATGGTTAAATATTTAACATTAATGGTTGTTTTCTTTCCATTTATGCTATCAGCGCAATTCAGCGGTGAAATAGGACTGCAATCTGCGCCTGTGAAATTTATCGGCGAGAATGACAATGATGAAGCTGGCTATCACATTTCTGTAGTTGGAGATGTCAACAGCGACGGCTATGAAGATATTCTCATCGCTGCCCCGGATAACAGTCAGGCAGACAATAGAAATGGCAAGGTCTATTTGATTTTCGGAAGACCCGGATCCTGGCAAAGTCCGGTCAACCTCGCAGACGCAGATGCTTCGTTTCTAGGTGAAGAGATCACCGACCGGGCAAGCCATGATGTTTTTGGCATCGGCGATGTCAATAATGATGGCATCGATGATATCGGTATCGGTGTGAAATTTTTTGATGAAACAGGAAATAACGCCGGTAAAGTCTATATTATTTTCGGCAAAGAAACAGGCTGGCAAAAAGATATTTCCCTGGGCGATGCGGCTGATGCAACCTATCTGGGTGTCGGGGCAACATCTGAAGCCGGTCATGTCATGGGCACGGGCGATATCAATGGCGACAATATCGATGACTTTATCATCGGAGCCGGATTTAGTGATGAATTCGCACCCGATGCCGGCAAAGTCTATGTCTTTTTTGGCAAAGAAACAGGCTGGGAAATGGATGTCAGCATGGATATGGCCGATGCCTCTTATTATGGCGAAGAAGAAGGCGATATGGCCGGTCATCGAGTGGCTGGTGTCGGCGATATCGATGGAGACGGGCTCAATGACTTTATCGTCGCTTCCCATGGCGCGGATCGCGACTCGATCATGAATCGAGGCGAAGTCCATCTGTTTTACGGCAAAGATACAGGCTGGCAGGTCAATGGATCACTCGCCGACGCAGATGCATCCTTTATTGGTCCCGAACAACGCAATCGCGGTATCGGTGCCAACCTCATGGGCGGCGGTGATGTCAATGGCGATGGCCTTCAGGATATGATTATTGCGGGCGAAAACCGCTCCATCGTCTTTGTGGTCCTCGGGCAAACAACCCCCTTTGTGCCCAACATGAACATCGAAGACGTAGCCGTCACAAAGTTCCTCGGCGAAAAACCCTCAGATCATGCCGGCTATGACCTGCGCTCTGTCGGCGATGTCAACAGGGATGGCTATGACGATTTTCTCATCGGTGCCTATTATGCCGACACTGGAAGAGGTAAAGCTTATCTCATCCTGGGACGACAAGACTGGACACAAAACCAATCCTTTGAACGCTCGCTGGCCAATGCAGACGCTATCTTTATCGGCGAAGGCGCTGACGACAGAGCCGGTTTCAGCGTTAGCGGTGGCAACATCAATGGCGATGAATACCCTGACTTGCTGATTTCAGCACCAGAGAACGATAGCAACGGTGAAAGCTCTGGCAGCGTCTATCTCTTTTTCGGTGGAGAAAGTGATCTGGCTGTCACTGCTCCCAAACCCGGAGATATCATCCCCACTGATATTCAATATACCATCACCTGGATATCCGCTGACATGTCCGGTAACGTACAAATCGAACTCAGCCGTGATAACGGTGCAACCTGGGAAATCATCAATGCCCAAACACCGGATGACGGCGCTGCATTTTGGGATGTCGAAGGACCGGCCACAACAGAAGCTTTGATTCGCATCACCCATCTGGACAATAGCCAGGTTGCAAATATGGCCAGGCCGTTTACGATTGTCGAGCCAAGCCTGACTCTGGTGCAGCCCAATGGAGGTGAAGCCTGGGCCATAGGCGAAACGTTTGCTGTGCGCTGGCAAAGTACGGGACTGGTCGATAAAGTGAACCTGGAATTGTCTCGCGATAATGGGAATACCTGGACGTCCATCGCCTCCGGAATTGATAATACAGGAGAATATGATTTACAAATCACCGAACCAAAATCTGATTCTTGTTTGATTCGCATCAGCGATAGCGCAAATCCGGATGTTAATGATGTCAGCAACAACCGTTTTGCCATCGTACAGAGAACCCTCACTCTCCTGGTTCCGAATGGCGAACAAGTTTGGACGCTCGAGGATCTTGCACTCATAACATGGGAAAGCAAAAACAACACCGTACCTGTCAATGTCGACTTGAGCCGTGACGGCGGGACGACCTGGGAGACTTTGTTTGAATCCATGCCGGATTCCGGACAGGTCTTTTGGACCGTCTCTGGCCCCGCATCCGAGAACTGCCTTATCCGCGTCCAAACCACAGACGAACAAATCATGGATATGAGTGATGCATTTTTCTCGATTGCCCAGGCCGGCAGCCTGACATTGGTGCAACCCAACGGAAATGAAACCTGGCTCATCCACTCCTGGCAACAGGTCAACTGGTCCACAGAAAATGGGTCAGGAGCCGTTCGTATCGACCTCAGCCGCGATAATGGAACCAGCTGGCAAGCATTAACAGACTCTATACCCGACCTGGGTCAATTTACCTGGCAGGTCACCCCAGATCCTTCTGAAACCTGTCTCATCGCTGTGACCGATCTCGGCACCGGATTCTCTGATACCAGCAATGCGGTTTTTAGCATCGACTTTGAAACAACAGTAAACCGTCAGGAATCGGGAGTTCCTTCGGAATTCGCGCTGTTGGAAAACTATCCCAATCCTTTTAATCCCGAAACCCAGATCAGCTTTCATTTACCAAAATCCGTAACCATTGATCTGGCAGTGTATAACGCCATCGGACAAAAAATCCGCATGCTTTCACATGGCGAACAACCCGCCGGCCGCTATCAGGTCATGTGGGATGGTCGCGATGATCAGGGAATTTCGCAACCGTCAGGGATCTATTTCTATCAGATCAAAACCTCTGAATGGAATGCGACCCGTCGCATGCTGATGATCAAATAAAAACCCAGAATATCCTCTCCTCAATAGGCGTTGTAAAGGCGATGCAATAATTGCATCGCCTTTACTGTTTCAGGTTATAGAAAAAAATCGTATATTATTATCTAATCGGTATTAGAATAACCGTCTGCCCAGCATCCGATCCTTTCCATTGGATGGGGTAAAGGGAACAGGTTTTTCGTTATCCTTGAAATAAATCCAATCCTACAAGACTTATGAAAAGCAAAAAACAAGCATTAAATGCATTTCTCTATCCGTATATCAAAAAGTATCGTCTGTACCTTTTCTGGGGTCTGATTTGTATTCTCTTTACTGTATTTTTCCAGACCACCACCCCCTGGATCCTTCGATATGCCATAAAATACATCGAATTTGAAAACCCTGCAGAAACGGATATCTTTTACCCCTTTTTCAAAACGATGATCAGCGAACAAACCACTGTGCAGATCCTGATTGGATATGCAGCCCTTTTTCTACTGTTTGCGATTTTTCAGGCCATCTTTCGTTTTGGCATGCGCAAAATCATCATAGGGGTATCCAGAGAAATAGAATATGATATGCGCAATGACTATTTCTCTCATCTGCTCTCTCTGTCCCGTTATTTTTATCATCGCCATAAAACCGGTGATCTGATGGCCAGGGCGACCAATGACCTAGAGGCTATACGCTCCATGATGGGGCCAGGAATCATGCATCTGTTCAATACCGTCCTGACTGCAATAGTGGCCATCATCTTTTTGCTCAATATCGATGCCCGGCTTACGCTATTTGCATTGTTGCCCCTGCCGGTTGTTGCGTATGTGGTAAATCGTCTTTTATCCAAAATCAATGTACGCTTTAAAAGAATTCAGGAACAATTTTCAACGGTGACCGCCAAGACTCAGGAAAATCTATCCGGTATTCGCATCATCAAATCTTATGTACAGGAAGATCACGAAATCGAAAATTTCAGCCATCTCAACCGTGAGCTGGTAAATCGCAATTT
>CAYNUX010000185.1:0-7574 GCA_964400115.1 uncultured Cytophagia bacterium | reverse complement strand
CGATGTCATGATCCGGCTCGATGGGGAGGTGAAAAAGCGCAAGAAAAAGGCGTCGAAAAAGATCTATGGCACCTCGCACAAGATGTCAAAAGACGAGGCCAAGATTATTTACGAAAAGGGTGCCGACCAGGTCATTATCGGCAGCGGTCAGATGGGAGTGCTAAAACTGTCTTCTGAGGCGAAGAAATATTTTGCCAATAAAGAGTGTCAGGTGATCATCAGCCGCACACCCGGGGCCATCGAAAAATGGAACGAGGCAAAAAGCAAAACCATCGGTGTGTTTCATGTGACGTGTTGAGTGGTTATTTGTTTTTCTTGCTTTGGTGAAAAACTGTCAAGACCTTGATTTTATCGAGTCAGAAGAAATTTCTAATTTCATTTTCTCTGTGTTCTTTTGTGCCTTCTGTGGTTATCTTTCAGGATAACTAAAATCTATTTTGGACAAGAGTAATAAATGGTTCTCACTTTAAGTCGTAAAAAAAGAGCATTCATCAGCACAAGTTCATACTCGCCTTTGAAACACATAAAGATGCTGGGAAAACAACTCTTTTTTCCTCAGACACCTCAAACCGGCATTTTCTGACCCATCCCAAAGATCCCTTTTTGAATGAACATAAATCCGGTGACCCATTACACGTCGCATGCGGGTATAAAAATGAGCCGGACTCGTGGACACGACCGCAACTCCTCCCGGTTTCAATACCCTTGCAAGGCTCTCCAAAAATAATGGCAGGGAATCGAGATATTCGCACAGGCCAATGGCCAATACGAGATCGACACTCTGGGTTTTCAGGGGCAACCAGACCGCATCCGCATTTATGGGAAAATATAAATTATCCAAAAGGGTGTTGAGCATGCTAAAGGAGGAATCGATGCCGATGATCGGCTCAGAGGCGGATAAAAGCCGTCCGATATGACCGCTGCCACAGCCCAGATCGACGATATGATCATGTTTGGAAAGGGTGGGTAATAGCTCTAAAAGCGCCTGATCCTCCCGGCCAAGAATGGCCGACAGAGGCCAGGGACGGCGCAGATACCGGTATAACGGCGCCCAGGCCGACCACACACTCATTTTGGCATTCTCTTGATAATGTTTTGCAGTTGCTCGGGCGTGTCCGCATCCAGCAGGATATCGGGATCGAGATCTAGGGTGACAATCTCGTCTGCATGGTCACGCCAGATTCTTTTTGCGGTATCATCCGCCGACATGGCCACAATCTCCGGAATCAGCCGGCCGGGATAGATGACCGGATGGCCGGTGCGCTGGCCAAACCGCGGACGGATCAGGGCATCCGGATTTTCCTGGTGTGCATGCAAAAGTGCTTTGACCCACGGGTGTCTGATATGGGGTTGGTCCCCCAGACAGACCAGGGCGCCCTGTTGCGGTATTTCGAGGGAAGAGAGAGCGGCCAACAAGGAAGAAAATTGCCCTTTTTCATAATGGGGATTGTGTACAAATTGCGCCTGACCGACCTGACACTGCTCCTCGATCTCTTGCGCACGAAACCCGACAACGATTCTGACATCGGTTATACCCGCCTTGAAAAGCTGATCACTGATATGCTGCAAAAACGTCCGGCCTTGAATCTGAATCAAGGGTTTGAGCCGGCCCATGCGCTGCGACTTGCCCGCGGCCAGGATGATGCCATAGGGAAGCGAACGGTTCATTGTGCCATCACGCGCTTTTTTGCTCGCACATCCACCATCTCTGCGGCAATGGCCAGGGCGATCTCTTCGGGTGTCTCGGCCCCGATATCGAGACCGATAGGCGAATGAACGGATTCGATCACAGCATCGGAAATGCCGTTGTCTCGTAATTCCTGAAACGACTTTTGTACCTTGGTCTTGCTGCCGATCATGCCGAGATAGGCATACGGCTGCTGCACACAGTGTTCCAGCACCTCCTGATCATACAAGTGCTGGTGCGTGACAATGACGATATAGGCATTTTCCAGGTTGACCTCCTTGAATGCCTCGGCATAGGGTTTGGCAATGATTTCATCTGCCAATGGCAACCGTCCGGCATGGGCAAAATCTGTGCGATTGTCCACGACAGTGCTCCTGAATCCCAGAGGGGTCACAAATTCTGTCAAGGCCTTGCCGATATGTCCGGCGCCAAAGATGACCAGATGATCGAGGGGCAGGAGCGCTTCGATAAACACAGACATGTGGCCGCCACACGCCATGTTTAAATCAGACAGTTCAAAATCAACCAAACCGCTTTTCCCGCTCTGGATGACCTCTCGCGCCTTGTCTTCCACCATCTTTTCAATCGCACCGCCTCCGACGGTCCCCAGCGACCGGCCATCCGAATAGATCAGCATTTTGGCACCGATATCTCTCGGAGAAGAGCCTTTGACAGCGACCACTGTGGCCAACGCTGCCGGAATGTTTTCCTGTTTACATTCAAGAGCCGCGTGAAAAATATCCTGTTTTTTCATTGTTCTTTCCTTCGTGACCTCTGCGGTTTCTCTGCATCCTCTGCGTTGTTTTTTTTAGAGTGCCCTATCCTAATGAATAAACAAATCGACATGACGAAAAGCCTCGACATCCACAAGACCTTTATCCGTTAATTTGAGCCGTGGAATCACCGGAAGCGCCATAAAGGACAGAGTCATCAGTGGATCATCCAACTCGACCCCGAGAGATCGGATCGCCACCAAGAGTTCTTTCATACGAGTGCTGACATATTCGAGTGGTTTATTGGACATGAGTCCGGCAATGGGCAATTGCAGCGATTCGATGACCTGACCCTCGCGTGCTATAGCGATTCCGCCGCCCATTTTATTGATCGCCGTGACCGCTTTAAAGATATCACGGTCACTGATGCCCAGCGCAATGATATTATGGCTGTCGTGGCTCATGGAAGTGGCAATCGCTCCCTGTTTCAGTTTGAACCCATTGACCAATCCCTTGCCGATATTGCCGGTGGCGCGATGGCGTTCCACGACATAGAGCCGGAGCAGGTCGCGTTCTATATCGGAATAGACATAGCCATTATCAACCGGACAATCGACATGCAACATATCGGTCACAATCTGATCGGGTATGGCTTTGATCACCCGACAACGACCTCCCCGTGCAGGAATGACAAATTCATCCCCCTCGAGCCATTTGATATTCACCGAACTGCGCAAAGAGGGTGCGGGCCTGACCGGCGTCTCATACACCGGAATGCGATCCACAGCCACCAGCGCTCCATTGTGATAGACGCGTTTGATATCCAGGGCTTGCAGATCGTCAAACACCACCAGATCGGCTCTCTTTCCGGGACCAATGGCGCCCAGTTTTCGCAATCCGAAATATTCGGCCGGATTCAACGTGGCCATCCTTATCGCAGGGATGGGATTAAGGCCCATAGAGATTGCAGAGCGCACCACATAGTCGATATGCCCTTCTTCCAGAATATCGTTGGGATGCCGGTCATCCGTGCAAAACATACAGCGTCGTTCGTTTTCCGGGGTGACCAGGGGCAACAGGTCTTTGAGATTTTTGGTGCCCGATCCCTCCCGAATCATAATAACCATACCCATGCTTAACTTTTCGGCTGCTTCTTCTTGGGTTGTACATTCATGATCCGATTCCACCCCGGCGGCGATATAGGCATTCAAGTCTTTGCCGAGCAGTCCGGGGGCATGCCCGTCGATGCGTTTGTCTTTGACGATTTTGATCTTGTCCAACACTTTGGGTTCTGCGGCAAGCAGACCCGGATAATTCATCATTTCGGCCAGTCCCAATACCCATTTTTCAGGCAAAAACGGAAACAGGTCAAAGGCTCGTAATTCCGATCCTGCGGTTTCGAACGGGCTTGAGGGGACGCAGGATGAGAGCATAAAATAGACGTTCAGGGGATTGTACTTGCTGGAATCCATCATGTAACGGATTCCCTCATAGCCCAGTACATTGGCGATTTCGTGCGGATCCGTCACCACAGTTGTGGTTCCCAGGGGCACCACTGCTCTGGCAAATTGTGCCACCTCGACCATAGAACTTTCGATATGAACATGAGCATCGAGAAAACCGGGACAAACATAAAGCCCTTTGAGGTCGGTTTCCTCATCTCCCTTGTATCCTTTGCCAATGCCAACAATGGTATCCTGCAAAATAGCAATATCGTCTTGCTGAATCTGTCCATTATAAACATTGATAATCTGTGCATTGCGCAGCACGAGATCGCAGGGAATCTCTCCCCGGGCTGCTTTTATCTGTTTTTCTAGCATAATACATCCTGTTCACGGTTCGTGTTTCAGGATCCGATCTTGCTCACCACTCCTCTGATCAAAGATGCCATTCGCTGCGCAGAATGGAGTGCTGTTTCTGTCACTTCGTCGTGGGAAAGAGGCTTGTCCTGAATGCCTGTGGCCTGATTGGTGATCAAAGAGATCCCCAACACCCGCAATGACCGTTGCCGGGCAACGATGACTTCGGGTACAGTGGACATGGAAACAGAATCCACTCCGATTTTATGCAAAAGGCTCACTTCTGCTTTGGTTTCATAACTGGGACCCGTCATCCAGCAAAACACGCCGCTTTTCAATTTCATTTCCTTTTCCTTACCAACTTGCAGAGCCAGCCGAATATAGTCTGGATCATAAGGCTGCGACATGTCCGGGAAACGGGGACCCAGGAGTTGATTCATTGGCCCGATCAAAGGATTCTGAAAGCCCAGGTTGACGTGGTCCCTGATAATCATAATATCACCCGCCCTGAACAAAGGATTGATACCCCCGCTGGAGGTGGTCACGATAAAACTGGGGATCCTTAATCCTGCGATCAAGTGTACCGGAAAGGTGACCTGCTGCAAGGAATAGCCTTCATAATAATGCACCCGACCCTGTATCGCCAAAACAGGGACCGAATCCATCGTGCCAAACACCCACTGACCTTTGTGTCCCGGTACAGTAGAACTGGGATAGTGAGGGATATCGCTGACATTGATGGTTGTTGTATTTTCGAGTTTTTCAGCGATATAACCGAGCCCGGATCCCAGCATCAAGGCAATCCGGGGCTGGACCGACAACAGCGGCGTGATGACGTCCAGAGCCTCATGGACCTGCGTTTTCAGGATATGGGTCATGGCATCAACTGTATTTTGCTTTGATTCGATCGATTTCCGCTTTTTCTTCATCGCTCAGTTCCCAGTCACCGGCCGGGACGATATCATCCAGCTGTTCCGGTTTTCTTGCGCCGACAATGGCTGAGGTCACAGCCGGATTTTTCAGGGTCCAGGCTATTGCCAGTTGAGCGACTTTGTGTCCGGATCGTTGAGCGATTTCGGTCAGTTGATCAACCATTTTCAGATTTTGATCCAGCTGTGGATCCTGGAACTGGGGATCACGGTGGCGGTGATCGCTTTCAGGCAAGTTTTTCATATATTCATGACTGAACTTGCCCGTCAAAAGTCCCTTATACATAGGGCTATACGGAACCACGCCGATTTGATGTTCCTGACAATAGGGTAACAACTTTGTTTCGACATCCGGCTTTACGAGGCTATAGGGCGGCTGTAAACCTGTCACCGGATAGATCCGGGAAATCGATTTTAATTGATCAATGTTTGCATTACAAATACCCAGATAACGGACTTTACCTTCTTGCACCAGTTCAGCCATAGTTTCCCAGGCGCGTTCCACATTGTCTTTATTGCGGGGCCAATGGATCTGGTAGAGGTCGATGACCTCGATTTGTAATCGCCGGAGACTGTCTTCTGCCTCTTTGCGGATACTGCTCGGACTGAGATCAAATCCCAACTCTTTTTTTTCATTCCATACCCGGCCCAACTTGGTGGCGATATAGGGCTTTTCAGACATTCCTTTTAGGGCTTTGCCAATAACGGTTTCGGAATGACCGAGCCCATAAACAGGTGCGGTATCGATCCAGTTGATTCCCATATCGATGGCCTTATGGATGGAATCTATTGACTTTTCATCGTCCTGGGGCCCCCATCCAAAATCCCAATCAGCTCCGCCCATAGCCCAGGTGCCCAGTCCGATAGTGGTAAAATTCAGTTCCGATTTTCCCAATTGTCTTTTCTGCATATGCACTCTCCTGGAAGATTATTTGCTGATTCAGTTCTATATCTTTTAACATATGTATAATATCAATTTATCCCCGTGATCCCATAATGGATTCGATACCGGCCGTAATCATTCGCCACTGCAATTTCATTTGATGCTCTATAGGCATGGCCCAGAGACCTGAATGGTCGATTTCTTGCCGAACAATAGTTTCATTTCCTCTTTTCAATTCTTTTCTCCATGTCTCGAGCATTTCTTTCCATTGCTCTGCAACAGGATCAGGAGGCCCCAGGCGTTCCCCGACACCGGGAAAAATAAAGTGCGGCATTTCGCTAACCAGCGTCAAGGTATCCCCATTCAGGGTACGTATAGTCTCCATGGAACTCGGGCGGAATTTGAGTGCAGTCTCTTCATCATTCTGATTCATAAAGAACTCTCGCATGGCTTGCGAATCGGGTCGTGTACAGAATCCCCGGCTGATGCGATGAAACCCTTTTTCTCCCTGGCGCTCCATGTCATGAAGCCTGTATCCCATTTCATTGACCTGATTTGCACACTGATTACGCAGCTTCTGGGTGCGTTCGACCCAGGCCGGTTCGATGAGAAACCAGGGTCCGGCCCCCCCGGTCATGCCATGCAAAGAAACATGCAAATGAACCGTAATATTCTCACTCTGCCACCAACGGTAAACAGCACGATTTTCAGGTCGTGCGCCATTATCAGAGGGGGCGAATGGAAAATTAAATTCAATATCATCACCCGGATTTTCACGCACTCTGAATCTCAAATATTTCACGAGATCGAATGTTTCCTCTTTATCGCTATACCAACGCTGATTTATTCGTTCTCCGTCCGGATTGATATGCGGGACGATGAGCCAGGTATAGTTTTCAAACCATCGATGATTCTCGGGCAACAGGGCAAGATAAGAACACAGCGCCCGCAAAAAACGGGGCCCAACAGGCTCATCCGCATGACAGCCGCCCAGCAGGCTGAGCCCCACTGGCCCATGACCATACCGAAAAGCAAAAAGGGGATGACCCTGTTTTGATTCCCCTATTATCCGGGCATTTTCAGTGGCTTGACCTTTTGCTGAAAGGATATTTTCGAATGCCAGTTGCATAATAAAATATAAGAAATTCCTTTCAACAATCAACATTAAAAAAAAGAATCATTATGTACTTTTGTCAGTATCGTCAGTGACAAGTAAGACATTTTGGCAGATAGTGCGATCAAGCTATTTTTTAACATCCGCGCGCAGCCCGGTGCTAAGGGGATAAAAAACATATATTTAAAATATCAGTGCTGATCGATTTAAAATTTGGCACGGCACTTGCTAAAGAGTTGTGTAGAAACGAAAAGGATATTCAAACCTTAACATAAACCATCATCAGGAGGGTCATCATGACACTGGTAAGACGCGGTTATTTCAATGATAGCGAATTATTACCAAGCACGTTGGATAGTTTTTTCAACGATTTTATGCCGTCATTCACCCAAAAAGAGACCCAGCCGGACACAGAGTCTGCAGCGTGGTCACCCCACACGGATATCGAA
>CAYNUX010000184.1:3993-7587 GCA_964400115.1 uncultured Cytophagia bacterium | reverse complement strand
AATGGGGTATAAGAATATCACGAATGGGCATGAATGAAAAAAAGGGGTACACTAAAGACACGAAAGGAAACGAACATTAAACATTTTTTTTGTGAAATTCGTGAAATTCGTGGACCGTTTTTGTTCGTGTCATTCGTGGACTGTCTTTTTATGACACGAATAAACACGAAAGAAAAATAATGAAATGCGCTCTGAATATACCAGAAAAGAGTTGGGGGAGGGCGTTCGCGGAAAATATTACAAAGAATACTCAACGGGGACGAATCTCGTGCTTTTGAGTCCGGATGTTGCCCAAGCATTCAAAGATGAAAATGCTGTAAATGATGCTCTTCGCGCCCTTTTCAAAGTGGCACGCGATACGGTGAAAAGTTAAAGAGTTGAGGAAATAAAACTATTAAACTCTTAAACTCTTAAACTTTTTTTCTATTCAACTTTTCAACCGTTAAACACTTACCACTTGTTTATTGCATTATTGTGTATAATTGACTAGCTTTATTCTGCCTTTGGGTATTTTGAGGATAAAGAATGGAAAGAACATTATTAAAACGTATTTCAATCGATCCTGCTGTTTGCTTTGGCAAGCCCTGCATTCGTGGCACAAGGATATGGGTTTCTTTGATATTAGATCTCCTGGCCGATGGTTGGGAGCATCAGGATATACTGAGAGAATATCCTCATCTCGAGGAAAATGATATTCGAGCGACATTGGCCTATGCTGCACTCATGACCCGCGAACGCTATGTGGATTTTGAGCATGATGTTCAAGCTGGATGAAAATCTGGGTCAAAGCGCTGCAGAGTTACTTGAATCTGCCGGCCATGATGTTGAAACCGTACATGAAGAAAGATTGTGTGGCAAACCTGATGAAATGATATATAAAATGTGTATCAAAGAACATCGTTGTTTGATTAGTTTTGATCTTGATTTTTCAAATATATTGCGCTTCCCACCTTATAAAACAGCCGGAATCATTATACTGCGCCCTCGCAAATATTCAGATTTTCCTCAGATTCATAAAATGCTCGTGAATTTTCTTGACGTTTGTACTGCTTCAAATCCAGCAAAGTCACTTTGGATCGTTGAAACGAATTCGATCAGGATTCATACACACGATATGAAATAACAAATATTTGTGAATTTTGGCACGATCACAAAAGCCCAAAACGCCCTTTAACGGCTTTTTTGCAGCTATGGAAAGACAGGGTCTGCGAATGGCACGAATGGGGTCCACGAATGACACGAATGGGCACGAATAGGGGGTTTTTAAATTCGTGTCATTCGTGGACTGTTTTTATTCGTGAAATTCGTGCACCGTTTTTATTCGTGAAAATTAGTGCTATTCGTGGACATTGTTTTTGAACGAAATTTAAAATCGCTACGAAAGGCAGGGTACTTGCATTTTTACATAAATTTAATTATTATAATAGCACAATTAATGTTAATTGCGCTATTGTAATGACTGAATTATGGTTTAGCTTCAACTTTTCAACTTTTTTTTCAATCACTCACCCATCTTTTCCGTATAGATATATAAACAGGGGGAAACCAAAGGATGTCATTCAAAATGAGAGCGACCATCTATTTACTCGATCTCGTGTTATTGAATGCAGCTTATGTGCTGGTCAATGTGCTGCTGCGGGGATCGTTTGCGATGGAGCCTACGTATCTGAAACTGTGGGGGCTGATCAATGTCACCTGGGTGGCCATGGTGATGGTGTTCGGCCGCACCAAGGTATTCAAATTCGAAAAGTTTACCTATGCGCTGGTGTTCCTCGGTCGTACCGCCTTTTATATGCTCTTTCTCACCACGCTCATCCTGGTGATCTGGAACCTGAGCGGATTCTCGCGTTTTCATGTCATCGGTACCTATCTGGTCTTTGTGGGACTGGAAACGCTGTTCCTGTTGCCGTGGCGCAATTATTATATCAACAGCAATGGCAAGCGCGATTCGATTCAGATCCGCCTCAAAGATATTCACCTTCCCATCGCCGTCACCGACTTTATTCTCTTTTGTGTCGCGGCATCAAGTGTCTATTATTTCAAACGCGGCACCCTGATGCCCACAGATACCTCGGTAGAAATTTTTATTCTGCTGGGCTGGACCTGGTTCCTGGCCTCTACATGGACCAATAAATTCGTGGCGCGTGACTATGGCAATATCTATTTCGCCTATGCGCCCTTTCTCAAATCCGCTGTGCTCATGACCGCATGGATCTCGCTGATCATCTTTGCCTTTGATCTGTTTACACTCTCCCGCATGCTGGTGTATGGACCGGTGCTGGTGCTGGCGGCATTAGAGATTCCCCTGGCCCTGGTGGTGATGATGCTCAAGATGCAGGTCAATGGCAAGGATATCGAATCCATCGAAGACGTGCGCAAGGTGCTGGCGCAGGAAGAGCTGAATATGCGCTCCGGCCGCCAGATCGCGGTGACCACGCCGGTGCGGGAGAAACTGGAATTTTTGGCCCTGACCGAATATCCGCATCTCTTTGATTTTATCGATACCAGCATCGTGCTCAACGACGTCGATGCCGGGGCCACGCGTGTGTTCAATACTCATACGCCGTTCAATATCGAGGTGCTGGAAAACCATTCGCTGCAGCTGTTTGTCAACCTGCACCAGATCAATGATTTCCGGCACATGAACGAGTATTTTCTTACCGTGCATAAAAAGCTGGTCAATGGCGGGTTTATCGTGGGACGCAAGAGCACCCTAGAGTCCCGGCGCGATTAGATCTATAAAAAATATCCGCGCTTTATGGCCAATGCCGTGTATGCGGTCGATTTTTTATTCAAGCGCATGGCGCCCAAGCTCAAAGGCATAAATAAAGTCTATTTCGCGCTGACACGCGGCCACGCCCGGGTGTTGTCGCGCTCCGAGCTCATGGGCCGCCTCTATTTCTGCGGTTACAAGGTCGTGCGCACCACCGAGATCGGTGACTCTTTTTATTTTATCGCCCGCAAGGTCATGACGCCGTCGCTGGACAAGAATCCGACGTATGGTCCGTTCATCCGTCTCAAGCGCGTGGGCTATCAGGGCAAAAAGATCTATATCCACAAGTTCCGCACCATGCACCCCTATGCGGAATATCTGCAAACTGTTGTCTATGAACAAAACAAACTGCACGAAAACGGCAAGCTCAAAGATGATTTTCGTGTCACCCCCTGGGGAAAGGTCCTGCGCAAGCTGTGGCTCGACGAACTGCCGCAGCTGGTCAATTTCGTGCGCGGCGATGTCGGCATTTTTGGCGTACGCGCCCTGAGCGAGCACTATTTCAGCCTCTATCCCAAAGACGTGCAAGACCTCCGCATCCAAACCAAACCCGGTTTGATCCCGCCCTATTATGCTGATATGCCCAGGAATTTTAACGAGATCATCGAATCCGAGAGACGGTATCTCTTACGCAAACTGGAACAACCGGTGAGGACGGATGTCGAGTATTTTTTCAAGGCGGTGTATAATATTGTGTTCAGGGGGGCGCGCTCGCAATAAGAACTCTCGCTGAGACGAAAAGAAAGAACTCTCGCTGAGGCGCTGAGGCGCTGAGAAAAGAGCTCACGCTGAGACGCAAAGAAAGAACTCTCGCTGAGGCG
>CAYNUX010000184.1:1315-3893 GCA_964400115.1 uncultured Cytophagia bacterium | reverse complement strand
AAAGACGCAAAGGAAAAACTCACGCTGAGGCGAAAAGAAAGAACTCTCGCTGAGGGAAAACTATTGCAAAGACATATGCCGTCGGCTTTCTCTGGGGTTTAGAGGGAAATGTGTGATTTTTTGGCGATATAATATGCATTAATTTCGTAAAAAATAATATTATTGTTGATTTTTTTCTCATTTTTTGGTATATTTTGGTGGGTAGAGCATTGGAGAATAAAATGACTGAAAATGAGATTGGTGATATTATTGTGAACAGGGCGATGGCGATACATCGATCCCTGGGACCTGGGTTATTTGAAAGCGTTTACCTCAAAGTTTTAGCTTTTGAGCTGAGAAAGGCCGGTCTAAAGGTAGAAACCGAAACCCCTATTCCGATTTGTTACAAAGATATGGTTATCGAGAATGCCTTTCGGGCCGATCTAGTTGTTGAGAATAAAGTTATTATAGAGTTGAAATCTATTGAAAACTTGAATAACAGCCATAAAAAACAACTTTTGACCTACCTGCGATTGACCGGCTTGAAACTGGGATATTTATTCAATTTCTCCGAAGAACTGCTCCGGCATGGGATGCATCGCATCGTCAATGGTCTGAACCAAGAATGGAAAAATCTGAATCAAACAAACACATCCCCCCGGAATATTTAGCCCCATTTCGCTCTTTTTCTATTTTCTATTTTCTATTTTTTGCTCTTTGCCCTTTGCCCTTTGTTCTTTTGCTTCTGTTTTTTTGTTCTCTTGTTTCTTTTTTTCTCAGCGCCTCCGCGCCTCAGCGAGAGCATTCTCCGCGCCTCAGCGAGAGTATTCTTTTTCTATGCCTCAGCCAGAGTCATTTCTTGGCGTCTTTGCGCCTTTGCGAGAGTATTCTTTTTCCGCGCCTCAACAAGAGCTTTCTCTTCTTTGATTTTTCCTTCCTCTTTATTATCTTTTCAAAAAGCAACTCTGTATCGCACCCGGATAAACCCATGCCTCATTATTCCAAATTCTCAATTCATTCTTTACTCTTGATTTTTTTATTATCTTGCTCCGCGAGAGTGTTTTCCGAGCCGGCGTCGCCGTATTATGAATCGCCGTATTTGAATCCGGTTTTAGAGTACCTGATCACCTCCGGGCGGTTGTCTGTGCCGCATGTGTTGCATCAGCCTTTTACCAGTCATGAGGTGTTGCAGGGGATTGCGGATTATGATGGTCATGCGGGGGACCGCCATGCTATCGCGTGGATGCGGTTACTGAGCCGTGATGTCATGCGCTATTATCGTCCGGGTATGGGGAATGAAGAATCCGGACAATGGTATCTCGGCAGCCAAGCGCGCTACCGGCTGTTTCAGGATGAGGAGAAAAACTATAGCCGCTATCGCGTGGGACTGCGTGGCACCTATACGCTGCCGTATCTGGTGCTCGCAAATCACCTGGCCACGGACCAGGCATTTGCCACCGATCCGCTCTATCACGGCGATACCGGCGAGTGGATCCAGGGCCGGAGCGAGTCCGGATATGCGCTGGTCAAGTACAAGGGATTCTCGGCCTTGGCCGGACGCCTCTATCGCAACTGGGGGACGCTGGGTGAATACAGCGCATTTTTGTCCGATTATCCCTATAGCTATGACCAGGTGGCCATGCAGGTGTCGACTCGTCAATTTCGCTTTTCGTTCATGACCACGCGGCTGAATGACATGATGGCGATCAATACACAAGCACAAAATCCGCTCTATCAAGAGAGCCGCCGCTATCTTGCGGTGCAGCGCGGCGATCTCGCTCTGACGGATAATCTGCATATCGGACTCAATCAGGCCGCGGTCTATGGGGGGCCGGGTGAGACTTTGCGGTTCAGCAAGCTCAATCCTATGGGACTCTTTTATATCGTGCAGCGCAATACAGGCGAACAGATCTCCGGACTCTGGGCCCTCGATTTCTGGTGGAAACCCTCGCCACAGCTGACCCTGACCGGACAATGGCTCATCGACGACGTCATTGTCAATAACGAACCGGGCCAGGATGACCGCGCCGTGCATGACGACCGCTTTGGCATCGTATCCCGCGCCGTGGTGACGGATCCGGGCGTGCCGGGTCTTCAACTGGCGTTCACCTGGGTGCGGGTGTGGAACTGGACCTATATGAGCTATCGCAGTTGGGAGAATTATCTCTATTTCAACAAGAGTCTGGGCTATCCGCTCAACAGCTATGAGAAATTTGCGCTGGCGTTCGACTATTTCGGCGCGCCACCGCTGTTGTTTCAGGCACAAATCGGATTCGACCGCCACGGCGAGCAGAATCTGTTGCAGCCGTTCGGCGATACCGTGGAGACATTTCCCCGTGGCACGGTGCAGGAATCGCTGTGGATCGATGCCGGAGTGACGATTTATCCCTCAGCTCATCTGTGGGCCAAGCTGAGGTTTTATTACCGTACGATCGACAAAAGCTCATCTGTGGGCCAAGCTGAGGTTTTATTACCGTACGATCGACAATGAGCTCAATATCCCGGGGCGAACGCGTGAAGGGGTTTTGATTCAGGTGGTGCTGGGGGGGCAGTTTGAGTGGGGGAGGGTATTTTAGGAGCTTGGCTCTCGCTGAGGCGC
>CAYNUX010000184.1:0-1215 GCA_964400115.1 uncultured Cytophagia bacterium | reverse complement strand
CGCTGAGGCGCTGAGAAAAGAGCTCTCGCTGAGGCGCCAAGCCGCAAAGAAAGAGCTCTCGCTGAGGCGCTGAGGCGCTGAGAAAAGAGCTCTCGCTGAGGCGCTGAGAATGGAAATAGAATCGTTTTTATTTTAAATCGATTCTGTCTTTTTGAATGGTAAGAGATTGAATTTTATTTATTTTTAGATTGTTGCATTAAAACCATCATTTGAATATCTCGTTTTTCGGCATTTCCCACTCTGGTTTTTTCTTTGCGTCCTTGCGCCTCGGCGAGAGTATTCTTTTACCGCACCTTTGCGCCCCTGCGTGATATCCTGCTCAAAATTGCGTGCGTTACAACAAGAAAGCCTCTAACCTATCTGCGGGGAATTGGAATGAAAAAGGGGTTCAAGTTCGTCTTCGAATTCGTTTCTCTTCCAGTATGAGAAGTGATTTGTGTACCAATTCAGGGGTAAGTATATTGAAAAGATTTGTTATTGCTTTCAGTATTTCGAATTTATCCTGACTTTTGGTTCGGATGACTATGATCCCGGCATAAAGACCTGGTGGATAGGCTCTTATGTCTGCAAAATCGGTATCGAGGGTAATGAGAATTCTATTTTCTTTTTTACAGCATTTAATCAATTCTTTATCTGGATGTCCCGAGAGTGCTTGATCATAAACGGTTTTGGCATCATGATCGGCTTGATTTAGCCATTCAGCCACTTCGATTGGTAGATTTTCGTCTATTTTGATCTTCATATTTGATCATATGGAAGAGCTATGAATTGTTCCTTTGTCAATTCCGCGGCGTATTGGATTGCAGCTCTGATAGACTGTTCATCTAATGACGGATAGGAGCGAATGATGTCTGATATGGAGAGTCCGATTGCAAAATTGTCGAGGATTACAGAGACCATGATGCGAGTCCCTTTGATGCAGGCTTTTCCATGACATATTTGGGGATCTGTAATGATATATTCTTTCCAGTTCAACAAACTCTCCTTTTCATTTTTATGTATTTCAAGATAATATCCTCTGATATAAAAAACAACTGTTTATGGATCAAGGGAAAAACTCTCGCTGAGGCGCGGGGAAGAGCCTCTCGCAAGGGCGCCAAGCCGCAAAGAAAAGCTCTCGCTGAGGCGCTGAGGCGCGGAGAAGAACTCTCGCAAGGGCGAGCCGCAAAGAAAAGCTCTCGCTGAGGCGCTGAGGCGCGGAGAAGAACTCTCGCA
>CAYNUX010000183.1:0-7648 GCA_964400115.1 uncultured Cytophagia bacterium | reverse complement strand
ATGACAGTGGGTGAGCTGGCACAAATGTTTGCTGGTGAAGATTGGCTTGGTGTCGATTCGATCGTTTTGACGGTTATCCCGATGCAAAACTGGAAACGGGATATGTTCTTTGATGAAACCGGTCTGCCATGGGTAAAACCCTCGCCCAACATTATCGATCTCCAAACCGCATTGGTTTATCCGGGAACCGGACTCTTGGAAGGAAGTAATGCATCTGAGGGGAGAGGAACGATGCAACCATTCAGGCTTTTCGGAGCCCCCTGGATATCTGCAGAACAGTTGCAGAGTCACCTTCAGCAGTTCTCTATCGATGGCATTACCATAACAGACACCAGCTTTACGCCCAAAGCCATTCCTGGCATGTCGACTCGTCCAAAATATCTGGATCAATCTTGTGCAGGAATTTATATCTCCGTCAATGACATGTCCTCCTGGCATGCTGTGGATTTTGGTGTTTATTTATTGTGCTCTCTGCGAGATCTTTACCCGGATTCATTTCAATTAAAAGAGACTTGGCTCAACAAGCTTTTGGGCACAGACCAGATAACCAAACAAATACTAAACGGGCTACCCGCAAATGAGATTATTTCCTCCTGGTCTCTTGACGTGACGACATTCATACAAAAACGAGAACCTTATCTGCTTTATCCACCTCTTGACGAATAATGTGAGGAGCCCCCATTCCTTTGACGATAAAGAGAAAGAATATCAAACCTGCCAAGGAACAGATTTATTACCCCAAACTTCGACCCGGATTAGAGGCTATAGAAGCTCAAACACGGGATGGAGACCCGGTCGTCGGACTTTGTGATCAGTGGCAAATAAATCCCAATCCTCTTTGGTTTTCACGCGACATGTTCGCTCTCATCCAATTGCTGGATGGAACCCATTCTACCCGCGATCTTGAACTTTTCTATTTGAACATTTTTGCAAAGGTTTTGCCAACTGAGCGGCTGGAGGCTGTGCTGGATCTATTGGATGAGCATCTCTTTCTCGATAACGATCATTTTTGGCAAGAATTCGGTGAAATGCAACTTGATTATAGAAATCAAACAAAAAGAAATGCAAAATTCGCCGGCAAATCCTATAAAGAAGATTCCAAAGAACTGCAAAAGCAAGTGGATAGCTGGCTTCAATCGGCAATTGTGTCTTCGCGTATCATCAACCAGGTTGTCGATCGGTCTATTGCTGCAATGGTCATGCCTCACATCGATCCTGAACTGGGTCGGAAAAGTTATGCTGCAGGATATCGTCTCTTGAGTTTTACCCGGCCAACCGATATTTATATTATTTTGGGAATCGCTCACCAAGGCTTGTTGAATCATTTTGCACTCATAGACAAAACCTTTGTAACTCCTTATGGAGAGGTGCAAACCGCAAGTGATATGGTTCATCGAATTCAGCAACAATGTCAGACAGATTATTTTTTCGATGAATGGATGCATCAATATGAACATACCATAGAATTCCAGGTGTTGTTTTTACAACATGTCCTTAAACACGATTTCAAGATCTTGCCAATATTATGTTCTTTTTCCCACACGGCTGCAAAAGACTCGCGAGAGGATGAAATTATCAAAGAGTTTTGTACGGCTCTTAAAGTCGTATTGTCGGGAAAAAAGAGTGTCTGTATCATCGCCTCTATCGATCTGGCTCATATCGGCCCCCATTATGGTGATCCCTCGAGTCCGTCTCGTACTGACCTTGCTCGATTGGAACAGACTGATCGGGAATTGTTAGAGTTGATCTCCGATCCGAATCCTGAACAACTGAAACAAAGGTTCTGTCGCGACGATAATCGAAATCGCATTTGTGGGTATGCAAGCCTTTATACATTGCTTTGTTTATTGGCGGATCAGAACAAAAAGGGCGAATTGGTTTCTTATGGCCAGGCCGAGATGGATGAAAAACGCTCTACCGTGAGTTTTGCCAGCATGATCTATTTTTAAAGATCAGTTAATTATTGGCTGTATAGCTTTACTAATGGGAGCTCTTTTTTCCCCCAGAGAGTCCACGAAACTGAATACGATAAAAATTTTCATTTACAAAATGATTTTTTTTTGCTATATTAGTGTTACTAGTTTAATAAAAAGTAACATCATATATGTCAAAACTGATTCGGTTTGGAATGTGTCTCGACCGCGATTTGCTGAAAACATTTGATCAGCTTATAGATCGCAAGGGATATGAAAATCGTTCCGAAGCATTGCGAGATCTGATTCGTAATGCTATTGTACAAGAGCAATGGATTGATCAGCAAAAAATCGTGGTAGGAGTAATCACCCTTGTATATGACCTGAATCGGTTGGAATTGCTTGAATCCATGACAGCCATTCAACATGAATATCAGGATCTCATACTTTCTTCAATGAGCGTCTATCTGGATACAGATCATTCTCTTCAGGTCATTGCACTCAAGGGGGGAACCGCGAGCTTGAAAAATTTAAGTGACAATCTGATCGCCCTCAAAGGTGTTATTCATGGACAACTGACCTTATCAACAACAGGTATCAATATAAAGTGATTCAGAGGAGGTAAAAGTGAAACGCATTTTTTTGATTTTATTATTTTCTTGTTCTTTGACCATCGCCGCTGAGCAAATGGGCAGACTAGACTCGGTCAAGTACCAGTTCAATCCCATCGTCGTCACCGCAACCAAAGTTGCGGGTGCACAGAGGGATATTGCTGCAAGTGTTTCGGTGGTTTCAGAAAAGGAGATTAACCGCTCGACAACTTTTTCAGCGCTTGAGCTGGTAAAAAATCGGGTTCCCGGGGTTTTTATGACCGAGCGAGCGATGATGGGATATGGAGTGGCAACAAACGCCGCCGGCGGTTTGTCGGTACGGGGTGTTGGCGGATCTCCTGTGAGCGGTGTGCTCGTCTTGAGAGATGGTCGTCCGGATATTATGGGGCTTATGGGACATGCTATCCCCGATGCCTATTCATTGGATGGCGTCGAACGTATCGAAGTGATTCGCGGCCCCGGTTCCTTTCTTTATGGCACCAATGCCATGGGAGGGGTGATAAATATTGTCTCTAAAAAACACCGTCGTGATGGGTTTGATACCCGCATAAAGAGCTCGTTGGGGAGTTATGATACACAAAACTTTTTTGCCAGTCATGGCGGCAAAAAAAACAGATTCGACTATCATGTGACTGCGGCAAGACGCCAAACCGATGGCCATCGCGCAGAGTCAAATTATGAATCCGAGATCTTTACCGCACACGTCGGATACGCACTGACAAGGCAGGCCTCCCTTGAAATGAATGCCAATTATGCCAGTATTTATTTATTGGATCCGGGGCCGACCTTTGATCTCGCTTTTGATAACTGGTACGATCTGCAGAGATCAGGCGTGGATCTGACTTTGAATTATGGCAGCCGTTTGGGTGATACCTATGTAAAGTGGCATGGCAATTTTGGCAAACACAAGATTTATGACGGATTTCGATCGAATGACCAGACGGTGGGTCTGATGATCTATCACAATGCGCGTCCCTGGAAAGGGCAGACACTAACGCTCGGATTTGATGTCAAGAATTATGGCGGGGATGCAAAGAATATCAAACGCGATATGCTGATCGGTGATTTTGACATGACAGAGACTGCCCCTTATATTCATCTGCAGCAGCTTTTCGTGCAAAAGGTGGTGGCGTCTGCAGGATTGCGTATCGAAAATCATGATCTGTTTGGCAATGAGGTCTTGCCCAAAGCAGGATTGGTGTTTCACGCAAGACCCAGCACTTCGGTGCGATTTTCCGCAGCCAAGGGATTTCGTAGTCCGTCTATTCGGGAACTCTATCTTTTTCCTCCTGCCAATCCGGAACTCTTGCCTGAAAAACTCTGGAATTACGAAACCGGGATCACGCAACAGATCGGAAAGAATGCTCGTCTGGATGCTGTCCTGTTCGTCAGTCAGGGAGAAGATATGATCAGATTGAAAGGCCGGTTTCCAAATGTAGCGTGGATCAATTCTGCAGAATTTACACATACGGGCTATGAACTCACGTTTGACTACCAGGTCACCTCTGCGTTTGATGTGAATGTGGGATGGACAAAGCTGGATCTCGCTGATGAGACCAGAGGAACGCCTGGCAAAAAATTGACGCTGAATACCTATTATGATTTCGGAAGAGTCGGTCTGGCTGTAAATTTTTTGGCAGCTCAGGATCTTTATGGGTCTGATTTTCATCAAACTCCTTTACCCAATTATGTCCTTTTGAATAGCCGTGCGGATATCAAAATCAATCGATGGCTTAGTCTCGGACTCCAGGCAAAAAATATTTTGGATAAAGAATATCAAACCCTATACGGCTATCCTATGCCAGGTCGAACCGCACAAGTTGATGCCCGTTTTTCTTTTTGAGGATTTATGCAATATCTAACCCGTAAAATAACGACCAGTGCAATGTTTATTGCTCTGGGCGTGCTTGTACCTCTCGTCTTTCACGGTCTGGGAATGGGGAGCATCCTGCTCCCCATGTTTTGGCCGGTGGCCATGGCTGCATTTTTTCTGCCTTTTGGCTATGCTCTGGCTGTCGGTCTCTTGACGCCGGTGCTTTCCACGCTGTTTACAGGCATGCCGCCCATCAGTCCGCCTATTTTGCACGTCATCATGATTGAATTGGCTGCCCTGTCTGTGACTATTGTGGGTTTAAGAAAGACAAAACTGGGGGTTTTTTGGATTCTCCTGATCTCTCTGCTCGTCTCCAGAGTTGCTCAAATGTTATCTTTCTATTTTCTATTACCTCTGTTTGGTTTGCCGCGTGTTTTTACAGTTGCCGCGGTCATTAAGGGGGGGCCAGGAATTCTCATCATGCTTGTGATGATTCCCTTTTTGATTCATCGGTTAAAGGATGGTGAGATATTTTCTTTTGATTCTTTTTCATAACGTTGATGATGCATTACAAGTTGTTTATCATAACAAGATCTGCAGCAGTTATCCAGCCATCTCCATCGATATCACTTGCCCAATATCCCTGTTTTTTTGTTTTCATGGATTCAATCAAAAGTCTTAGGTCATCCTTATCTATCCTTTGATTCTGGTCGAGATCTCCCGCTCTGATGACGACTTTATTGTTTTCCAGGCTCGTAACATCCATATCCTTCAAGATCGACTGATCTTTGGTGAAATCAACGAGTGTCTCAGTATTGGTCAAGAGTTGAATGGGATCCTTTGTGGAAAGAGCCAAATGATTACGGTGTTTCAATGAAAGATAATAGTTTCCATTGGGTATATTCAACTTGAAAAGAGACTTTCCTGTTTGAGGATCGATTAGCCAACCCAGTGAATTTAGCAAATAGTCTTTGCTTAAAATTGCCGGTGAATTAAAAGCGGGTCGTAATTCAAGATGAATCCAATCTACAATATTTTCATCAATGTCTAATATCTCGTTATGGCCTCCGTTTGCAGGCAACAGATTTTTGCGGTGATATTGTGAATGCATACTGCCATTTTTATATAGTCCTTGCAGATAGAGTTTGATTCGTAA
Source organism: uncultured Cytophagia bacterium (assembly GCA_964400115.1). GTDB lineage: Bacteria > Zhuqueibacterota > Zhuqueibacteria > Residuimicrobiales > Oceaniaggregativiventaceae > Oceaniaggregativivens. The sequence continues at coordinate 2,155 of CAYNUX010000183.1, read as the reverse complement.
CATTGCCATGGGTTGTTCGGCGATTTCAAACATTTCAGCCGGGGCAAATTCGCTTTTTTCTCCATGACTACCCAGGGCCTGTACACTCCAGGAATAGGATCCTTTTTGCCAGTGTCTCCCAATTTCTATAGAGTATAACGACCGGGCAGGGCGATTGGGAAATTTAAGAACCTGGTCAAAAATGTCACCTGCTTGAGCTTTTGTTCCCACTATGACTCTGAATTTTAAAGCGACCGGGGGGCCTGAAAGCTCCCAGGAGAGTTTAATTTTACTATCCGACCATGTCATGTTCAGGTTGTTTGGTATAGGAGGATCGATCAGATCGGGGAGATTGAGTTCATAGATCAATACTCCACCTGTATCCTGTTCAGATATGCCAAAAATTTCCAACCTATTGTCTGAATCGATATCGTATATCTGCCACTGACTCAGGGATAAAGGACCCCATTCGGTCACAATGTTTTTTCTAATGTCTATAGAGTAAAGATGTTCATTTTCTGTATAAAAATATTGGGCTAATTGATTATCCATCAAAAATTGTCCCTGAACGGCATCGATATCTAGTTCCTCAAGAATTGTATTTGTACCATCCCCGACGGTAAGATTTGTTTCTTTTGTTGGCAACCAATAAAAATCAAGAGTGCTATCCCTATTCCAGTCATATAGCCTGAACGGAGTCGCGGGGGGATCTGAGAAAATTAAGGAGGCTTTACCTATATGTTCATACGTGATAGAATTGCCATCAAACAATACAATAGCTGGATTCGAAAGGGATTGCCTCGTTAATAAATCGATTTTGCCATCGGCATTGAAATCAAGCCAATGATGGTCTAAAAGTGGATCATTCACATCGTTTATAAGATGTGATTCGCTCTGCCAAAGGCCGTCATTTGATAATTTTTGGTTCAACACAAAACCATTTTTTCCCGACTCTAATGAATAGAACAAATCCGGTGTACCATTTTGATCGACATCATGCCATGACAAACCAACGCATCTGGTTGCCGGCTCTTCGTGCCATACACGGTCAAAAAGCCAGGTATCATTTGCAATACCAGAGTTGCGCCAAACATTGATGTGACCATCGATGTCGATCCCTGCAAGGTCAGCATTACCGTCAAGGTCCAGATCGCTCCAGGCCCAGACTTTGAGCGCTGGCAGGGAGGGTGAATACACATCATAGTTTTCCGCTGTTGCGCGAATCACAGTGGTGCCAAAGTTTGAATACAATACCAGGTCTAACTGATCATCCTTGTCGATATCGATAACATCAAAATCTTGACAAGAAGGAGAATCGATAGAGTGCTGTAATGCCAGGTGTGATATCGATTGCGGATGCACAGAGGCATCACCCAGCAAAACCATCCCATACCACCATCTTGCAGCCTTGGCAGGCTGTGATAAACTCATTTGATTGAACCAATAGATAAACGCCTGCCCTATTGCTTTTCTCTCTGCTAGTTGTTCATAAAACGGACTATCATTCCACAACCCGCCGACTTTAGTGGTTCCCCAGCTGACCAGGGCGGGAAAGTCCGGGTTAAATGTGATATTTCCCAATAAATAGTTATTCATGCTAAAATTTGCAGCAGAGCACACAAAAAATGAATAAAAGAGTGCAGTCGGGTCAGCTTGCCAATAATCATTTGCAGACACTGCTTTGATTTGCGAACGGTTTTGTTCCTCAAAAGAGTGACTGTAGGCGCTACCATGTGAACGGACATGTATGAACTCAAAAGACTGTTTGAGTTTGTTATGTTTATAATCTCCGGCAGTTGTCGATTCGGGTTCATTTACAAGCTCAACATAGCCTGGATCATAGAGTTGTTCCAGGTTGTTTTTATCATCGTTGCCATACGGCTCCCATTGATCATCAACATAGGCCAGGGCTCTTGCATTTTCTCTGTTCCGATGACGCATTCGATGATTCTGTTCCAGATAGGCCTGCAGTAATTCGATTTCTTCTCCTAAGGAGATTAAGTTGTCTATGCGAATTCGGGAAACCCAAATTTCGATTTTCAAAAGGTCATCGATGGTGTCGTAAAATCCATTATCCGGTTTTACTCTACCATCATTTTTTGTATCTGTCCAGTTTCCATCCATATCCATAAAAAACAAATCGCAAGGAAAACGTTCATAGTCGGGATACCCATAG
>CAYNUX010000182.1:0-7688 GCA_964400115.1 uncultured Cytophagia bacterium | reverse complement strand
TCAATACCAACGTAATACACAGCCAGTTGCGGGCAGTCCCTATGGAGTGCGCTATTTCGGCGGTCTGACCATGACGCATGTGCTGAGTCCTTCAACCTTTTACGAATTGCATTTTCAGACGGCCCTGACTGATTACGAGATGGATCAATACCAACGTAATACACAGCCAGTTGCGGGCAGTCCCTATGGAGTGCGCTATCTCGATAATGGTCGTATCGGTACCACCGAAGAAGCCAATGAAAAGGCTGCTTCCGATGATATAAACTGGTATGGCTATGAAAACTGGCGTGACTGGGCCAAGGTACGTATCGGGGATTACTGGTATGACGAATCTCCCTGGGGCTATGGTCCGACCCAGTTCCGCGATCTGACCGGTGAATTCCGCATGTCCTCCTGTAATATCCGTATCGACCAGTCCATGGCTCGCTGGTATAATTTCAAAGGTTCGATTACCAGCCAGATGAACCGTTATAATCTGGTCAAAGCCGGTTTCGAGATCAAGCATGATCGTATTCATATGCATTACGATGCCATCGATCCGTCTGTTAACGGTGGAAGTCAGCAATTCGCGTTTGCCAATCCGTGGCAGATCAGTGCTTACATTCAGGACAAGCTGGAATTTCAGGGGATGATCGCCAACGTGGGTGTGCGCTTGGATTGGCTGCATACCGATGATCGCATTACCTTTAATGATGATCCCACCGATAAAGAACATGGTACTTATAGTCGCTATATGGAGGCTGGGCACAGACAGGATTATGAAAAATTCAATTTTGAATCTCATGATCAGGTGACCATCAGCCCGCGAATCGGAATTTCTCACCCCATCAGTGAAGATGCCAAATTGTTCTTCAATTACGGTCATTTTTACAAATGGGCAGAAACCGACGAAATGTACCGTGTCTATCGCAGCACCCGTCGTGGTGACCGCATCGACCGTATCGGTAATCCGGTCGTCAGTCCTCCTCGTACGATCCAGTATGAAATCGGCTATGCCCAGAACATTCTTGATGCAGCGCGTGTGCAGGTGACCGGTTACTATCGCGACATTAGCGATGAAGTGCGTGATACCCGCTATTATTACCTAAGTAGCTTTAATTATCGCACTTATACCAACAACCGCTACAAAGATGTTCGCGGTTTTGAAGTCAATGTAGATTTTCCGGGCAACAAATGGGTCAGCGGCTGGCTCAACTATAACTATATGATCTCCAGTCAGGGTGAGTATGGTTATGATCGTTTTTATGAAGACCCGACCCGAATTCCGCGACGCCGAGGCATGGGCGTAAGCCAGGCCAAGGTTCGCCCGGTTTACAAGGCCAATATGACATTCCATACTCCGACTGCTTTTGGTCCGGCGGTGGCTGGCTTTCATCCACTGGAAGCCATTGATTTTGGCTTTTTATACTGGCGAAAAACCGGTCCCACGTTTACCTGGAATCCGGATGGCATTCCCTATGTGGTGGATAACAAACAGTGGGCTGCTGACTGGCGAATCGACCTCCGGTTCACCAAGCGTTTGTTCAAGTGGAAAAGCATTGAACCGGTGTTTTATGTCGACGTGTTCAACCTGACCGATCACAAACATTTGCCCTATTGGGGGGATGGCGATTACTCGAACCGTCGTGTCTGGAACGCTTACAAGTGGTTCCGCAATGAACAAGAAGAGTATATGTACTCTCTTAAAGAAGGTGAGAAACCCGGTACCCTCGAGGGTGATCATGTCGATCTTCCTGATTTTACCCCGTGGACGTACTTTAACAAGCGCGACATTTTTTATGGTCTTCGCTTTAACTTTATGTTCTAGAACCGGTTTAGATCGAGTTTCAATAGAAAACCTTTGGAGGAAACAAGATGAATCGATTTGCCAACAATGGCGTGATTCTTTTACTGGCGATCATGCTGCTTTCCGGAGCGGTGACCGCTCAGGTCAGTCGCACCCTGACAGGTGGCCGCATGGGGTATACGTCGAATGAGGCGTTTACCGATGACGGGCTAGGCTGGCCCCTGGGTGAAAATTATATGAATACCTCAATGCTCTCTTCGTTTGGTGTTGATGTGGCGGTTAAGATGAGTTGGATAGAATCTTCTGGTATCTCACATGACGTCAAGATCGCCGAAGCTGCAAACAATCGGTTTACCGATCAGGTCAATGTGGTGGTACCGGTAGAAGGGGCCTTTCGGCGTGTATTTAAATATCCTCACCCGAGCAAAGTGATAGATCGTAAAAATTGGCAGGATGTTCTTTCGCGTACGGATCCGGTGGATGGGAGTATACCCTCGGCTGCCATGCTTTATCACCATGCTACGACATGGGTAGGTATCGACATTGAGCGTTGGACGTATTCTTTTATGACCGATGAGATGGGTGATGTGGTGTATCTGGAGTGGTTGTTTACCAATACGTCTTCAGAGGTAAAAAACGATGTATATATCGGCCTTCGCGCCGAGCCAGCCACAGGCAGCTTCTATCCGGGCGACCTGTGGGGTAATTACATCGGCGGAGATTTTGCCAGCGGCGGCGATAGTTTGCGTTTGTATTACAACTATGATGCCGACCGTCCGGGCGATGGTGATCGTGATGACCGCGCGAATCCGGGCAATCTGTATGGTAATTTCACCAAACCGCAGTTTATGTCTTATGTATTGGTTCATGCGGATAAGGGTGTCAATGACGAGAGCAACAATATCAGCGCACCGTTCAAGGGCGGCTGGTCGCAACGTCAGTTGTCTCCTGACTTGAATTCCAATACGCATGAAGATGTTTATGAATTTTTGAGCAGTCCGTGGGATCCAGTGAATCCGGATCTGGTATTGTGGCCAGGCAGTAGTGGATTTATCCGTGGATTTCCGCGAGATTTTGATCTGCGTACCATTGACTCGGGTACTGAGCAGGAAAAATGCGGGTTGTTCAGCTTTGGTCCTTTTACGATGCAGCCGGGCGAAGATTTACGTTTCGTGATGGCGTTTGTCGGCGGCATGATCGATGAACGTGCGTGTATCGATGTAGGGTATGCGTATGATTGGGGTGGAGATGCGTTGCGAGAGCGCAAGCCCCTTAATGACCGCCCTGACGGCACGGCCTATGATTTTACCCATTTGGGCGTTCCGCAAAACTCTTTATTGGAAAAAGATCAAAAGGATCTGATTCTGGATACGGGTCTTGACAGTCTGTTTGCCACGGCGAGCAAGGCGATCAAGATCTGGGAAAATGCTTCGGTAAAGACCGGAAGTGGGAGTTTTAATATGGATCTAGCGCCTCCGTCACCTTCTCTTACGGTCACCTCACGCCCTTACTCAGTGGAGTTGACCTGGGGAGAAGAGTCAGAGACCTATGGCCAAAATATAGCAGGATTTCGGGTTTACCGCAATTATGTAAGACCTCCTTCTATAGAGACGCCGACCGATACCTCTTTTGTGATGATCGCCGATATTCCGGGGACGTCGACTCATTCGTATACGGATGAGAATGTCAGCCGTGGTCAGGCGTATTATTACTATGTGACCGCGTATAATGATCAAGGAATCGAGAGCAGTGTATTTTTGAATCGTGGCAGTCGCGGAGTACAGGAACAAGCCGCGTCGCCGGTTCGTCCGCCAGCCAAAGATTGGCAAGAGTCTGTTTTGGTGGTTCCGAATCCGTATCATGTGCGCGGAGCGAACAAGTATTCTGGATCCGACGGAGGCAAGCTTGTATTTCTGAATATGCCGGCGTATGCTCGTGTGCATGTTTACACCATGGCTGGCGATCTGGTGCAGACATTGTATCACAATGAAGGCTCCGGTGATGAAGCTTATCTTCGTCAGGATACATTTAGTACAATGGGTCTTGTGAGTGGGATCTATTTGTTTGTGGTCGAAGAGCTGGACGGTCCAGACGGTTCCGCAACAGGCGAGACTGCTATCGGCAAGTTCATCGTAGTAAAGTAGAGAAGGACTCTATTTGACGAACAAGGAGGTCAAAATGAAAAGAATGGCGTATGTGCTGGTAGCGGTGCTCCTGATATTGGGTATTGTTACCATGACGAACGCAGCAGTGAATAAATATGCGCAGGCTGGCATGACGTTTTTAAAGCTTGACGGCAGTGCGCGAGCCGCGGCCATGGGTTCGGCGTCGACGGCGACGATCATGGATGCCGGGGCCATGTTTCACAATATAGCGGGCCTGGCTCAGGTGAGTGGTTTTGATGTGTCGTTGGCCCAGACGAGCTGGATCGCGGATATCAAACACTTGTCAGCGGGATTGGCGTATGGTCACCCGACCTGGGGTACGTTTGGTGTGTCAGTGATCAAGATGGATTACGGGATGATGCAAGAGGCGTTTCCCTACATCGACGGCCGTACGGATCCGCAGTATTTTGAACAGGGATATGTTCTGGGTCGCGAGTTTGAGCCGGACGAGTATGCGATAGGCGTGAGTTATGCCCGTCAGGTGAGCAGCCAGTTCAGCTTTGGCGGTCAGATCAAGATCGTGCATCAGGATTTGTTCGAGTCTTTGATCGAGCACGAGTTGCTGGGTCAGATTACGGTTGAGAACACCCAGTCGATCCGTGCGTTTGATTTCGGGACGTTGTACTATACGGGCTGGAAGGATCTGCGGATCTCGATGGCCGCACGCAACTTTTCGAGTCAGGGCAAGTATGTGACGCAGAATTTCGAGTTGCCGTTGAACTTTAATATCGGCGCTGCGATGGATGTGTTGTCGATTTTGCGGGACAATCCGCAGCAAAAGCTGACCCTGGCGCTGGATTGGCAGCATCCGCGAGATTATTCTGAACGGGTGCATTTTGGTGCCGAGTTTGCGTTGATGGACATGCTGTTTCTGCGTGGTGGTTACAAGTTCAATTATGACGAAGAGGGCTTGACCGCAGGCGTGGGTCTGGACAAGGCCTTTGGCGGTTACGGTGTAAAGTTTGACTATGCCTATGGAGATTTTGGCGATTTCTTTGGCAGTGTGCACCGTGTCTCTTTGGGGCTGTATATGAAGTAATATGAATCAATCCGGCGGATTGTCCGCACTCGTAGGATAATCCGCCTTTTTGTTTCCTTTTGCTATCCGAGTCTTACAGAACCAGATGATCGTATCTTTTCTTTTTTCTCCTCAATACTGTGTTTGGCCGCGTCATTAAGAGGAGCGACATGTTCGGATTAAAAATCTCGATGGGTTTCCTTCTTTTGGATTTACACTTTTTTCAATGTTACCCCTACTGTATGATAAAATTTAGCTGCTGGTCATGGTTTTCTTTGAACTAGCTGGTTGGATCGATGAGAAAACCGCCGGAAGTGCATTTCCCTGTCTTTTTTGCTTGGAATTTTCCTCAAGAATTTTAACTTAAATAATTAAAGAAAACATTTGCACTGCCAGAAATGATAACTTTTACATGATTTTTTCGAGAATCTATATGAAAACCAACCTTGTCCTGTCAATCGTTTTTGTTTATATACTTTGTAGCTCCGTCTATGGTCAATCGTATCAAGATATAGCGTTATTTTATGACGATGGGAAACCAACTGTGCAATTAAAATTCCTTTGGAATGCGTCGACTTTTTTCACGACACGGTTCACACCTCCCTCTAAGCCTGCAGAAATTGTAAAGGTTAAATATTATATTGCAGCTATGCAAGAAAACAATGGTTTTGATTTAATGATTTTTTCCGAGACGGGCGAAAATGAGCCTTCTACCATATTATTAGATAGAACTCCAATAAGTGGCGGCTCCACTGGTTGGAACACAATCGACATCAGTGAATATGAGATTACAGTGGATGGAGATTTTTATATAGCATTGGTATATAACGGCACTCCGATCGTATTAGGTGCCGAAGCAACTCTGCCATTATCTGGACGTACTTATGATACAGATTGCTGAAGCTGGTGGTTGTGGGAAGGTATTGATCTTCTCCTTCGCACAGTTGTGCGGATTCCTGTGACAGCGGTAGACGTAAATAAACAAGGATTGAGTCATCCTTTTATACTCGGAAAAAGTTATCCCAATCCTTTTAATTCATCGACCAGCTGGAGAATAGATCTGAATAGCTCTGAGATAATAAGAGCCGAGGTCTATGATATACGAGGCAAGAAAATTATAGAGTTATGGAATGGATGGATGTCCCCCGGTCAACATGTGATGCACTGGGATGGACGTGACAGTTTTCGTACCCATGTTCCATCAGGGATATATTTTCTTGCCATATGGGCTGGCAATAGAAAAATGGTTCATAAATTGAATTTGGTTCGTTAATATGAAAGTGCAAAGCGCTGTAAAAGGTATTGTTGTTCCGATGGTCACCCCATTAACACGTGACGAAAAGCTGGATGTAAAAGCTGTCGAAAATCTTTATCAACATTTAGCTAAGGGAGGGGTGCATGGAATCTTTCTCTTATCCACCACCGGTGAAGGACTCTGTTTGACCGAAAAGGTCAAAAATGATTTTTGTGATCATATGTTAAAAATCAATCGCAAAGAGATTCCGCTATATGTGGGTATTAGCGATACCTCTACCAGGCGTGTTATTCAAAATGCAAATATCGTGGCAGATAAAGGATTTGACATTGCAGTCGCTCATGCGCCGTATTACTTTCCGGCAAATAATCAGGACGAATTGGTGTCCTTTTTTAAATCCGTTGCACAATCTTCTCCGCTTCCTGTCATGATTTACAATATCCCCTCAACGACACAATCCGCACTGACTCTGGAAAGTGTCAGGAAACTGATGCAGATAGAAAACATCATTGGAATCAAAGATAGTTCTGTCGATTTTGTCTTTTTGCAGTATCTCATCGATTTGAAACGAGATCGGCCTGATTTTAAAATTCTTATTGGTAAATCCCACTTTTGGGCTGCAGGCATTTTGGCCGGCGCAGATGGCGGATTGGATGGCATTTCAAATGTCATACCCCGTCAGTGTGTTGAATTATACAATGCATGCATGAACAAAGAACAAAATATTTTTGATTTGCAAAAAACCATAAATCACATCTGGAAAATTTATGATGGTTATTCTTTTCTGGGCGGATTAAAATATACCTTGTATCGCCTTGGGTTGATCCAGCCCCATTTAACCGATCCCATCTCTCCGGCGAATAAACCTGAGCGCCAAAATATTGAAAATATTTTAAAAACTCATGACTTGATCGTGCAGGAGAAAATATTGTAAAATAAATAATTACAAAGAGTTTAGGGTTTTTACATTCTATAATTTTTTGCCAGGAATTTTTTTTACATTTAAAAACTCTATTAAATTTCCTTCTATTCACACAAAACTAATGTTACTTTTGGTTTTGTTCCTCAATCACTCTAAGGCTATGCACGCTCACCCAAATCCATCGGTTAAAGTCTGACTTGCTTTTTTTTTCAGTGTACACCGTGTCGCAATGGGTTGAATGCATAATCAAAAATCGTTTTCCCGCCCAGAGAGCAACAAGACTCCATTTACCCGCATTCCGACAAGAAAATTTGCATTATTTCAGAACATTTGGTTTGTCTGTCCGTCTGAAATAAAAAACCTAGTCTCATATGGGCTCTTGTAGCCAGAATGAAAAATGAAAAAGAAAAGAATTACCCAGTAGCAAATATCCAAAGTCGTTAACCTTTCCGAAGTAACGGTTTCACGTGCTTTGCATGGACGACCCGACATATCTTCGGCAACCAAAGAAAAAATTGTGCAAGTGGCCAAAGAGATGGGGC